>JAAZNH010000126.1 GCA_012798365.1 Methanomicrobiales archaeon
ATGAACTTCGAGCGTTTCCACTCTTTCTTCTTTAGGCTCGCATTCGCCTGCGGGATGTTGCGGGCAAGCGACTGCATCATGGCCATGGTGTGCTCGGTTGCCGCAAGGGTGTTTCCTTCCGGAGCATTGGCAACAATGATGCCCTTTTTCGTTGCTGCATTCACATCGATGTTGTCAACACCGACACCGGCACGGCCGATGAACTTCAGCTTCGTTCCTGCCTCGATGACCTTTGCATTGACATCCGTCCCGCTCCTGACCAGCAGGGCGTCGTAGTCCCCGATAATCCTGCAGAGCTCGTCTTCCTTGAGGTCGGTCTTAACGTCAACATCGACTGCCGGCCGCAGGATAACAAGGCCCTCTTCCGCCAGCGGATCGCTGACGAGCACTCTCGCTTTTGCCATAAAAAACCCATATGATGTACGCGCCATACCTAATCAGGGTTATTCTTTGCCCGCGGGAGTGTGGCCCAAAAAACCGGGCCCGCATGGTGCAGGCACCGGCACATTTTTCCCGCGTGCACTGTCAGCGGGAGACGTGCATGGCATCGGTGATAGGTATTATACTGCAAAAGACGACATGATAAGTGGTGCGAGCATGAAAGAAGTGCCCAATATTTTATGGCTCGAAGAGATCCGGAAAGAGGATATCATTTCCGTCGGCGGAAAGGGAGCGTCGCTCGGGGAGATGGCATCCATCGGCCTTCCGGTCCCCAAGGCCTTCGTGGTTACTGCCCAGGCGTTCCGTAGGTTCCTTGTCGAGACCGGGATCGAAGGGAAGATCTTTGCTTCCTATAAAGACCTCAATGTCGAGGACAACGAGGCGCTTGAAAAGGCGTCTGATGGCGCAAAAGAGATGGTCATGAAGGCAAAGATACCGGCCGCCATCCGCGACGATATCAAAAAAGCCTACCGGAAGATGGCGGACAAGGACCTCATTGTTGCGGTCCGGTCAAGTGCCACTGCAGAAGATCTTCCTGACGCCAGCTTTGCCGGCCAGCAGGAGACCTTCCTCAATATCCGGGGAGACGCAGCCCTCATTGATGCCGTGCAGCGCTGCTGGGCATCCCTCTACGGCGCCCGCGCGATTTATTACCGGGCCCGGCAGGGTTTCGATGACCACACGGTCAATATTGCGGTTGTTGTCCAGCAGCTGGTCCATTCCGAGAAAGCCGGCGTCATGTTCACCTCCCACCCGATCACCGGGGAACCGCGGTCAATAATCGAGGGGTCATGGGGTCTTGGCGAAGCGGTCGTCTCCGGCACGGTCTCTCCCGACAATTACGTCTTTGACCAGAAGTCCGAGAAGGTCGTTGATACGTACATCGCCAATAAGAAAGTGGAGATCATCGCAGACGGCAACCACGGGACCAAGGTCGTAGATGTCACCGGGGCACGGCAGGATGCCCGGGTCCTTTCTGATAAGGAGATTGCCAAACTGGCCATGTATGGCAAGATCGCCGAGGATCATTACGGCATTCCGCAGGACGTTGAATGGGGCATCGTGGGAGAGACCATCTATATCCTCCAGTCACGCCCGATAACCACGATCGGGAACAAGAAAGAGGCAAAGGGCATGTCTGAACAGAAATCAACCCAGAAACTGCTGCTCAAGGGGCAGGGGGCAGCCCCGGGCATTGCATCGGGTAACGTCGTGATTATCCGGGACGTGCGGGATGTCGGAAAAGTCAAGGAAGGCGACATCCTGGTGACACGGATGACCAACCCGGACATGGTACCTGCCATGCGCAAGGTCGCAGCTATCGTTACCGATGAGGGCGGGATGACCTGCCATGCAGCCATCGTGAGCCGGGAACTGGGCACACCCGCGGTTGTCGGTACGAAGAATGCAACGAACCTCTTAAAAGCCGACCAGGTCGTTACCGTGGACGGCGAGAAAGGGCATATCTACGAAGGGGCAGTGGCAGTTCCCGCCATGGCACAGGCAGCAGCGGTCCAGGCGGTAACGATCGCCAGCGCTCCGCTCATCACGGCAACAAGCGTGAAGGTCAATGTGTCCATTCCGGAGGCGGCAAAACGGGCGGCGGCAACCGGCGCGGACGGTGTCGGGCTCCTGCGCATCGAACACCTGATCCTCGGCCTGAACAAGACTCCCGGCTGGTTCATTGCAAACCACAAGGAAGAGGAGTTTGTTGCCGAGCTCCATGACGGCATCAAGACCGTTCTGGATGCATTCCCGGGTAAGCCGGTCTGGGTCAGAACGCTCGACGCACCAACCGACGAGTTCCGGAACATGCAGGGCGGCGAGAACGAGCCGCACGAGCACAACCCGATGCTGGGCTGGAGAGGTATCAGGAGAGACCTCGAGACCCCCGACAAGTTCCGGCTGCAGGTGGAGGCATTCAAGCGCCTCTGGAAGGAGGGCTATGACAACCTCGGCATTATGTTCCCGATGGTCTCCCACCCGGACCAGTTCCTCATGGCAAAATCCATGATGGCGGCCTGCGGAGTGGACGTCGATAAAGTAACACTGGGTATCATGATCGAGATCCCGTCGAGCGCCATCCTCATCGAGGACTTTGCCCGGTGCGGGATTAAGTTCGCATCGTTTGGCACCAACGACCTCGTCCAGTATACGCTCGCCATCGACCGCAACAACGAGAACGTGGCTGAAATGTACAACCCGCAGCACCCGGCCGTGCTCTCGCTCATCCACAACGCGATCCAGGTCTGCCGCGCCTATGATATCGAATGCTCTATCTGCGGACAGGCGGGATCTGACCCGAAGATGGCAAAGTGGCTTGTGGAGCACGGCATCACGAGCATATCGGCAAACATCGACGCAATAGCAAAGATCCGCGAGGCTGTGGCACGCACCGAACAGCGGATAATCCTTGAAGCAGCGAGAAGTAAGGATGCTGAATAAGGGTATACGTGAAGAAGAGCTCTTCGCGTTCCTTGCGGAGAAGAAGAGCGCGGACATCGATCATGATTATATCCTCAGTTCGATGTGCACCATCCCCCACAGCGTTGCCGTGCGGGCGCACTGCATGTTCATGGAGACGAACCTCGGGGACCCGGGCCTCTTTCCGGGCACCTTCTCGCTTGAACAGCTGCTCGTGAAACGGCTGGGCACTCTTTATGGCTGCCCGGATGCCGGCGGGTATGCAACCAGCGGCGGCACGGAGTCCAATATCCAGGCGCTCCGGCTTGCCAGGGCCAGCCGCAGTGATGTTGCAGAACCAAATGTTATCGTTCCGGAGTCAGCCCACTTTTCCTTCAAGAAGGCCTGCGATATGCTGGGCCTTACCGTACGGCCGGTTGCGCTTGATCTGAACTTCCGGATGGATGCGGAGATGGCAGCCGGCCTTATCGACAAAAACACAGTCGGCATGGTGGGAATTGCCGGCACAACCGAGTACGGGATGGTTGACCCGATTGCCCGGCTTGCGGCTATCGCCTCCCAGCATGACCTCTTCTTTCACGTGGATGCCGCATTCGGCGGCCTCGTCATCCCGTTCCTCGATGACCCGATCCCCTTCGATTTCTCGCTCCCCGGGGTGACGACGATTGCAGTCGACCCGCACAAGATGGGCATGAGCACGATCCCCTGCGGGGGCCTCATCACCCGCGATCCGGAACTCCTGAACACGCTCAATGTCGATACCCCGTACCTGACCGTGAAACAGGCATACACGCTCGCGGGGACCCGACCCGGGGCTCCGGTTGTGGGGGCACTTGCCGTGCTCGACTACCTCGGCGTCGAGGGGATGAAGGCAGTCGTTGCCGGTTGCATGAAGAACACACAGCGCCTGATCGCGGGAATGGAGACCATCGGGTTTGCCCGGGCGGTAACCCCGGACCTCAATGTCGCGACCTTTGCCTGCCCAAAAGTGGCAGTGCCGGCCCCGTGGAGGGTCTCATGGACCCGGAAAAACCACTTACGGACCGTCTGCATGCCCCACGTGCATGCAGACCGGGTGGAAGCGTTCCTGCTTGCCATGCAGGAGCACAATACGCGGTGAAACTATGCTTGACAGACTGGTAGAATCCTTGGAAACCTGCCCCATGGTGAAACGGGGGGAATACAACTACTTCATCCACCCGATCACCGATGGCGTACCGCTCGTTGACCCGGCCCTCCTCCGCGACGTGGCTGCAGCCATGATCAAGGTGATGGACTTAAACAACGTCGATAAGATCGTTGTCGTGGAAGCCATGGGCATCCACATCGGATCCGTCCTCTCGACCTTGACGGATATCCCGATGACCGTGATGCGCAAGCGGGTGTACAACCTGCCCCATGAGGTACCGGTCCACCAGACCACCGGCTATTCGAAAGGGGAACTGTACCTCAACGGGGTATACAAGGGTGACCGGGTTGTCATCATCGACGATGTCGTGAGCACCGGCGGCACCATGAAAGCACTCCTCAAAGCACTGGAGATTGCCGGCGCGGAAGTCGTGGATGTCTGCATCGCCATCCAGCGGGGGAATCCCGACATCGGCCGGCCCTACAAGTCACTCGTGCAGATCGAGGTGGACGAAAAGGTGCATGTTGTCCGGCGCTACATCTGACCTTATCCACAAGCTGAGCGAGCGGGGGGCAAAGAAGGTCGCCCTCCAGTTCCCGGCAGGGCTGAAACGGAAGGCCGCCGGGTATGCCGCGGCCCTCCGTGAGGCCGGGTTCGAAGTGATCATCAGCGGTGATCCCTGCTATGGCGCCTGTGACCTTGCGCTGGATACCCTCAAAACCGCCGATGTCCTCGTCCATTTCGGCCATGCACCGGTCGATACGCAGGAGCGGGTCATCTTCGTTCCCTGGGAAGTTGATTTTGACGTTACGGTTCTTGCAAAAGCCCTGCCACTTCTCAAAAAGAAGGGGATTGGCCTTGTTACGACTGTCCAACACGTTCATCTCGTGCCGGAGATGGAGTCGTTCCTGAAAGACAAAGGGATCGATGTGCGGGTTGCCGACGGCAGTGGCCGGACCCCCGGGCGGGGCCAGGTGCTCGGCTGCTCTTTTTCCACGGCACGGGACACTGCTGCAGGCCAGATCCTCTATGTCGGGACCGGGCTCTTCCACCCCATCGGGATTGCCCTGTCAACAAAAGCGAGGGTTGTTGCCCTCGATCCCCTGGCCGGTATCGCATCCGAAGTCAGCGGTGACACGCTCCAAAAAAAACGGTTTGCTCTCATCGAGAAAGCCCGCAGCGCAGAAACGATCGGTATTATTCTCAGCACCAAATCCGGCCAGTCCCGGCCGGACCTTGCACGGCGCCTTGCAGCGCTCTCACCCCGGGCAGTCATTGTCACGATGCAGGAAGTGAACCCTGATGAACTCCTCAACCTCGGGTTCCCAGCGTACGTGAACACGGCCTGTCCGCGTCTTGCCTATGACGACCAGGTCCGGTTTCCTGCCCCGGTCCTCTCCCCGCAGGAATTCGAGATCCTGTGCGGGGTCCGTAAATGGGAAGATTACGCGGTTGACGAGATCCCATGAAACTGAAAAACCTCGAGATGATGCTCCAGCGGCTTTCGGGTTTTACCAACCCGCGGGCATCCCTTGAACAATACCAGACACCCGCCCCGCTTGCCGCCCGGCTCCTCTTCCATGCGCTGATGAAAGGCGATATTGAGGGAAAACGGGTCTGTGACCTCGGGTGCGGGACCGGGATCCTTGCCATCGGGGCAGCACTTCTGGGGGCTGAATCGGTGGCGGGTGCAGACATCGATGAAGCAGCCCTCGCTGTTGCAGCAAAGAATGCAGCCCTGCTCGATACTGACGTGGAATTTCTTGCCCTTGACCTGCGGGACGGGTGCCGCGATCGCATCGGCACCTGCGATACCGTGATCATGAACCCGCCGTTCGGGGCACAGAAAGCCCATGCCGACCGGCCGTTCATCGACTGTGCCCTTGCGCTTGCACCGGTCACGTACAGTATCTTTAATGCGGGTTCAGCCCAATTTGTAAAGGCCTACACGCAAGGGCGGGCAGAAATCACCGAGAAAGTCGGCGGTGCATTTCCCATAAAGCGCACCTTTGCCTTCCATACCAGAGACGTGCAGGAGATCGAGGTCGAGATACTACGGCTCCAGAAGATCCAGTAACCATCAGCCCAGGCACAAAAAAGACCGTGACCGGGCTTGCAGCAGCGCACCTTGTCACGGATATTTACATGCCGGTCCTCCCTGCTATCCTGCCCATCCTTATCGCGCAGAATGGCTACTCGTACCTTGCTGCCGGCCTCCTCGTCACCGCGTACAACGTTACCTCCTCTTTCACGCAGCCGGTTGTGGGCTGGCTCTCTGACAAGCGGGGCCTGACCATCAGTGTGAGTCTCAGCCTCTTCATCAGCGCATTCTTTATCGCCCTCATGGGAGTTGTCCACGACTATTACCTGATCATGGCCTTTGCCGTGATTGCAGCACTGGGCCATGCCTGCTTCCACCCGGTTGCGCTCAGTATCGTCAGCCGGCTCTGTTCTTCGGAAAACAGGGGGCAGATCACCTCGTACTTCGTTGTCGGGGGCAACATCGGGTACGCGATCGGGCCGGTGCTTGCGGGAGCACTCGTCTTCTGGCTCGGGCTGCCCGGCCTGCTCTTCCTGGTAATCCCGGCCGGCATCATGGTCTTTGCCCTCCGCATCATCATGCCGGGCGGGATCGCCGCTATCCATGATGCCCATCCTGCACAGCCGGTTGCAGACCATGATGTGCCATCGAAATGGCCGTTCGTCCTGCTCATGCTCGCTTCGATCCTCCGTTCATGGGCAATCTTTGCCACGATTACCTACATTCCCATGTATCTTGTATCCCAGGGATACGACCTCGTCACGGCAGGCCTTGTAATGACCCTGATGCTCCTTTCCGGGGTCGCCGGGCAGATCTTCGGGGGCAGGATCTCGGACCGGTTCGGGAGAAAAGAGTTCATGGTCTTTGCCCTGGCCGGGGCAATCCCGTGTTTTTATCTCTTCTTTGCCACAGCAGGAATCCCGGCGATACTTACCCTGCTCCTCTTCGGGTTCTGTCTCTGGTCAACCTTCACGGTCTCGGTCTCGATGAGCCATGAGCTCCTGCCGCAGAATATCGGTCTTGCCTCGGGGATCATGCTCGGCCTTGCCATCGGGTTTGGCGGGCTCGGGGTTGCCGTCAACGGGATAATCGCAGACCATTACTCGCTGGCAGCGACAATCGGGACAATCCCGCTGCCCATCATCGGGGCGGTTATTCTCATGGCGCTTATACCCTACCCGTGGAAGACATTCCGCCGGCAGAAGACGAACGCCCCCTAGGGATCTGACCCATCAGGATTATATTGCTGCACCACCATAACCAGAGACTGGTGAAAATACCATGGACAAAACCGGACTTATCGCCCTTTTGATCGGACTGGTCTTATGTGCAGCCGGGGGATACGCGATCTGGATATTCCTGCCGGAAGTGATCGCTGCAGTCAAAGGACTCATTGGCATCGTGGTCGTACTCTTCGGCCTGATGCTGCTCCTGTTCGGAGCACTGATCATCAGGGACTAATCCCACAATACCGGTAAAAAAAACGTTTTTTTCTCTTTTTTTTTAGACCTTGACGACAAGGCACTGGGACCCGGCGGTTTCAAGAACCGGTTCCGGTTTGCCTTCGAAGAAGTCATCGAATGCTTTCTTGACACCGGGAGCTGTCATATAGTCATGGGAGAGGATGATACCGCCCGGGTTCATGCGGGAGTAGAAGAACTCAAGGCTCTGTTTTGTGCTCTCGTAGCAGTCCACATCGAGGTTTACCAGGGAGAACTTCCTGTCCTGGATGGGGCCTGATGTGTCAGGGAAGATCCCCTTGTAGAAGTGGACATTCTTTTCGTGCTTGAGATAATTCACCACATCATCATAGGATGCGGCAAACTTGCCCTCGTAGAAGGGCCAGACTGCATCGATCTCATCCACTTTTGGCAGGCCTTCGAACGTGTCAAACAGGTGGAGTGCCTTGTCCCCCTTGACCGAGCAGATGATCTTGGCTGAGCCTCCCATGTACACGCCGACTTCAGCGATATCGCCCGGGACTTTCCGGGTCCGCTTGACGGCCATGAAAATATGATATGCCTCAATATCCTCGATGAGCAGTTCCGTCTCGGAACGGATCGTCCGGAGCTGCTTTGCAAACGCCTTGCGGTCGTCGCATCCATAGTGGGAGAGCCTGCCGCGGGTGGCAATATCATGTCCGGAAAAGGGGTGCAGGATGGCAAACCTGCGGAGTTTTGTTACGTATTTACTGGGGATGAGGGAATCGATAGCCCAGATCATATTCTTCTTGGGGAACAGGCTCATGTCCCATATACTACGATTTTCACGAATTTATAAACAACCTTTCAGCGGGCAGTGAGTTTTCGCACCAGGCGCCGGTTCGTTGCAAGGTACCCGATAAGGACAGCAGCAGCAAGGAGAAGAAGCGCCGTCAAGGGCGAGACAAGAATGGAGATCCCGGCCACGTATGCGACAATAACCGAGAGGAGGCCGGGAGTCTTTCCCCC
>JAAZNH010000127.1 GCA_012798365.1 Methanomicrobiales archaeon
AGCGCGCTCTCGACCTCGAACGGCCCGATGCGGTACCCGGAACTCTTAATGACATCATCACCGCGGCCTACGAACCAGAAGTAACCGTCATCATCCACCGAGACCTTGTCACCGGTATAATACCATCCCTTGACAAACGATTTTTTGTTCTCTTCAGGATTGTCGATATACTCGACAAAGAGACCCGGGGGCCGGGGGTTGCAGCTGACTGCAAGCCGGCCCTCTTCATGGAGCGGGACCGGTTTCCCGTCATCATCATGCACCTCGATCTTCCATCCGGGGGAGGGTTTACCCATGGAGCCGGGTTTGACTTCCATCCCCGGGAACGCGGCAACACAGCAGGCTGTCTCGGTCTGGCCGTAGCCTTCGCAGATGGTCAGGCCGGTCCCTTCCTTCCAGACCCGGATAACTTCGGGGTTCAGGGGTTCGCCGGCGCTCGTGCAGTGGCGCAGGCTCTGGAGATCGAACTTCTTTAAGTCGGCTAAGATAAGCATGCGGTAGATGGTTGGCGGGCAGCAGAAGGTCGTCACCTGGTACTTCTCGAGGAGGGGGAGCACTTCGGTTGCCTGGAATTTTCCGGTCATATGGTACACAAAGATGCAGGCGCCTTCGATCCACTGGCCGAAGATCTTGCCCCATGCACACTTTGCCCAGCCGGTATCGGACATCGTGAAGTGGAGATCATTGCTGCGCAGGTCCTGCCAGAGCCGGGCCGTGACGATATGGCCAAGCGGGTACCCGTGGTTGTGCAGCACCATCTTGGGTTCGCCCGTGGTGCCCGAAGTGAAATAGATGAGCATCGGGTCGGTGCTTTTTGTCTTGTGCTGGTCCGGGATACTGACCGAGCGGAAGGAGACCGGAGCCGGGTAGAGGAGCTCGTACGGGAAACCTGCCCATCCCTTGCGCTCGCCATCGGCAAGGAACCGGCAGGCAAGTGTCGGGCATTCATTGCAGATCTCCTCGACCTTGGGTGCGTTCTCGACATCGGTAATGATCATCCGGAACTTTCCGTTGTTGACCCGGTACTTGATGTCGCGGCCCGTGAGCATGGTCGGGCAGGGGGCAAAGACTGCGCCCAGCTTGATTAAGGCTATGGCAAAGATCCACCATTCCGGGATCCGGGGGAGCATCACAAGGACCCGGTCGCCCTTGTTGATGCCATACTTCAGGAGGATATTGGCAGCCTGGTTAGAGAGGTTTGCCAGGTCAAGGAAACTGTATTTCTTCTCAACGCCCTGCTGGTTGACCCAGATCATGGCAAGTTTATTGCGGTCTTTCTTTGCCCAGGCATCAATGACATCGAACCAGAAGTTATAGTACTCCGGCACATCGATGGAGAATGTTTTGCACAATTTCCCGTAACTATCTGGTCCGGCTGCGGTCTTTTTCATGAAAAATCAGTACTCTGGTTGGAGGGCGTCCCTTTTGTTCATTTCTTTTTAATTCCGGAACTGCGCGGGACCGCCGGCAGGCAGAATCACGATACCAGGATTCGGGTTACTGCAGGCACCAGAATTGTCTGGCACGGGTAAAAAAACGGGAAAAATCCGTGAAACCTGCCGGCCGGGGACTGCCGTGACGGGACCTTCCTAAAGAGACCATAAAGGTTCTCCATTAGTATTATGATTGGGTGCACTGCATAGTATAGTGGATGTCTGACAAGAAGTACGCTTCATTAAAGATAGAGAACATCGTAGCATCCGGCGTGATTGCCGATTCGATTGACCTTGCTGAAGTTTCCGGCAAGATCAAGAGCTGCGAACTTAACACCAAGCGGTTCCCGGGAGCAGTTTACCGTATCGAGAACCCCAAGATCGCTTCTCTGATTTTTTCCTCGGGTAAAGTTGTGCTGACCGGTATCCGCGACAAAAAAGCGCTCACCGACGGCCTGGGCCTCATAATCAAGTCCCTCAAAGCTGCCGGTGTCGATACCTACAAGGAGCCCAAGGTTGCCATCACCAACATTGTCTGCTCCTATGATATCGGGAAATACATCAACCTCAACAAGGTTGTCATCACGCTCAACCTTGAGAACATCGAGTACGAGCCCGAACAGTTCCCCGGTCTCGTGTACCGCATCAAGGACCCCAAGATTGTCGCACTCCTCTTCTCGTCCGGCAAGATCATCCTGACCGGTGGAAAGAACCTCGAAGACATCAAGCGCGGCCTTGACTTCCTCGAGCAGAAGCTCGAGAGCATAATGTAATTAAAATACCTTTTTTCTCCGTTCTTTCACGCGTGCCGAATGTGCCGCAAACCTGTTCATGACCAGTAGCGGTGCGTCTGGATGAACGTCCGTTCTGCCTTTAAGATCTCCCGGTAGAAGGCATCGCCTTCAGCAAGCGTCGCAAGGATCCGGGAGGCATTCTCTGGACCAACCCCCCGGGCAGAGAGTGCAATAACTGCTTTTTTCCCGCTGGATAAGACGATGTTGGCATTGCGCATGAGACGCTGCTCAACAGCGCGTTCCTCGGCATTCTTTTTGGGTTTGGA
>JAAZNH010000128.1 GCA_012798365.1 Methanomicrobiales archaeon
CGGTCACCACTTCCGTTGTTACACCCATCCTCTCGACCTGCTGCCAGACCTCAACACCACCGGATCGGTCTGAGTACCCGACGCTTCCCGCCATGCCGAAGATAAATGTGGATAAGACCAGCGGGCCACCACAGAGAATCGGGAGCGGGAAGGTAGCATACAGGATCTCTGCTGCCGCAGCCTGGCCCACGGCATCAGTATAGGAATCTTCAAGATTGGTTCCATGAAGGTTGGGAAATCCTTTGAGAATGGTGATTCGGATCGTGTCCGGTTTTGCCGGTACCGGCACGATCCAGACTGCCTGGTTTCCGGAAAACTCATTCCCGGGACTCACGGAAATGAGGAGATTCTCCCGCCCGTTCTCGTACTGGATCGCTGCCAGCTGGTTTTCTTCCGGCTGGAGGTGCCACATGTCATAATCCTCAACAAAGATCATACCGTCAGCGCTTGCTGCCGGGATGAGCAGGAGGAGGATCATGAGGATGACAAGGACAGATCGCATGCGGGTGCATTGCAGCGGGTCGGATAAAAACCTGATTGCCGGCCCGGAGCCGGGCCGGGCAGTGCCGGGTGTGGCGGGAGTTGCAAAAAATACAGAACCGGCGGGAACGGGGCTGGCGGAAAATACCCCGGCCCCAACCGGGCGGAGCGGAATTCCACCACCCGGGAGGCCGGCCTGGCAGAGGAATGGTAAAAAGACCAACGAATCGCCCTTTCCGTGCATCGCTCACCCCGTACTGCTTTTCCGGGTTGCATCAACGATGAGAGGAAACGGTTCAGCGCCGGAACCGGGCTTTTCCGCATAAAAGATCCAGACCGGGATGCAGGACGGGTGTTCCTGCGTTTCACCGGCATACACCCCCCGGGAATAATCCAGGTAATACCCTCGCTCCACCCGGACAACGGTCATGTCATTGATGCTGCCCTGGAGACGGAATACCATATCATTGGCTTTGAGTTTCTCCCACGCATCGCGGGCCGGGATGATAGGTATCTCCCCCGCATACGAAAGATTGGCCCATATCTTTTCCATGCCCAGGAATTCCCCGTTCTCCCCAAGATCAACAGATATGCCGGCGTGCATCAGGGGCAGGCCGTCAATAACCTGGTCGAAACTCACCCTTGTGTACAGCGGGGATTCCTGCGTTGTAATCCCCCGCCGGGTATCGTACTCGCCCAGGTATGATGGCGAAACTCGCCCACGAACTGCATTTGGGGGAAGGCCACCATAGGATGCGAGCGCGTTCCCGGCAAGCTGCGGTGCTTCGTCTGCGGACGGGATGCTTCGTTTCACCCGGAACGTATCTTTTGAGGGGATTATTATATCCTCAACGGCAGTTACGTGGTAGGATGGCATGGTTACCGGGGATTCCGGCAGGGGGGTGCTGAGTGTTATAGTGCGGTTGGGATGGAGGAGTTCCGGTTCACCAGCCGGACTCCCGGTGTTCCGGAACTGCTGTGCAAGGAGCCCTGACGGTACACCGGCCAGGGCAAGACCCGTGACCAGGTAACCGGCAATGATCGAAGCAAGCAGAAGACCTGTAAGGACTGACAACAGTTCACGGGATTGCATGGTAAGGTACTCTTCAGGACCTGGCTGCGGTCGGGGGAGAGAAGCCCCCATCGCAGATTTAATATTTTTATTAGAATAGTTAAAGATATTAAATCTTATGAATTATTTGAGATTCTCCGCCATCCCCCGGCCGGAATCC
>JAAZNH010000129.1 GCA_012798365.1 Methanomicrobiales archaeon
GCACTTGACAAAAAAGCGGTAACGCTTGGGGGTGGCGACCCGCACCGGGCAAACCTGAGCGAGGGTTTTCTCATCAAGGATAACCATCTTGCCCTTGTTCCGCTGAAAGAGGCTATCGGAAAGGCCAAAGCGTACTCGGCCTACAAGAAGATCGAAATCGAGGTCGAGATGCCGGAAGATGCAGTTCGTGCTGCGGAATGTGGTGCTGATATTATTATGCTGGATAATATGAGCCCGAAGCTTGTGAAAAATACCCTCATGCTTCTGGAAAAATCCGGGCTTCGTAACAGGGTAACTATCGAAGTGTCCGGGGGGATCGATGAGAAAACCCTGGAGGGGTATGCTGAAACCGGAGTCGATGTGATCAGCATGGGCGCCCTCACTCACACGGTCAGGAACTTCTCTGTGACGATGGAACTGTCTCCACGGTGATTCACCAGAACATCCACATTCTGTCGTTTGCCATTGCCCCACTCACGATTATTGAGGATTTCTTCCGGGATAAATTGTATTCCGTTTTTAATGATAATTCCAAGCCGGGAAAAATTCCGTACCGGGAAAGGTTAATAGTCCGGTACCACGAATTGGTGGCTTAAGGATGCATCATGGGGAGCGAAAGCACAACGGATCCCGGGACAGGAGCCGGTCAGGAACCGACGCCGGAAGAGCTGGGATTGCTGGAAGAACGTAAAAAAGCGCGGATCCGGGGATATATCGCTCTGTTAAAGGATTCAAACCTGACGTTCCGCTGGAAAGCTGCTGAAGCCCTTGGGTCGGAAGGTGACAGTACCGCGATTGAGCCCCTCCTTGAGGCGCTCAGGGATCCGTACGTGGATGTGGCCTGGCTTGCTGCAAAATCCCTTGGCAGGATCGGGGACAGCCGGTGCGTGGATCCGCTGATTCATGCATTACAATCGGAAGATAAATGGCTCAGGACCGGGGCGGCATGGGGTCTTGGAAAACTCAAAGATCCCCGTGCAACAGAACCGCTCATTGCGCTTCTCGCTGACAAAAAGAAGCAAGTGCGAAAGAATGCAGCATGGGCTTTGGGAGCGATCGCTGATGAACGTGCGATTATTCCCCTGACGGCATTACTCAGCGATCCTGATGACGAAGTCAGGGATGCCGCGAAAAAGGCGCTGGACGCCATTGCGAAAAAGGCAAGGTGACCGGCAAAACCGTTCCTTAACCTGAAATACGGTAGCAAGACAGATACCGCATGTCTCATTGTGGCTGCGGATACGGATTCGTTACCTGAATATCCCCGGCAGTTTCAACAACAATCTCTTTTTTGCCACGATATGTTTCTACGATTCCGAACACGCTCACCCGCTGACCTTTAAAAAATGACCGGTCCCCGGCAGCGGGGGCCGGAATAAAAATGGTCTGGTTGCTGACCTCCAGAATAACATGACCACCGGTTTTTGTCGTAGCAGCGTTTTCAATTGTCCCGGAAAAAAAGACCAGTTCTCCATCCGGGGTGGCGTTGGTGAATGGGTGAGCGAACGGTTGCTTTCCCTGCAAGGTGAGAATCCCGTGAGCCGCAAGAACCAGTGCGGCAACCCCGATGAGGAGAAGCAACGCAGTCCGTTCCTGGCGCCCAAACATGAAAAATCATATAATAATCAAACTATAAATTACCGACAGGTTGATATGTTAACAGTGTTAACAATAGGATCATGCAAACCATAACCCTACCCCCATCATCCAAAACGGTGCTGGCGATCCTTGATTCGGGCGGAGCGATGACCCACAAGGATCTTGTGGAAAAAACCCACCTTGCACCGCGAACGGTCAGGTACGCCCTGAAAAAACTCAAAGAGCGCCAGCTCATCATCGAGAAGTTCAACTTCCGCGATGCACGGCAGATCATTTACCAGCAGAAGACTGCACAGACAACTAAGCCCCAGATCGCCGTAGTATGACCAAGCATACCTGCACACTTATGCACTGCGATACCATGGTACGCAGCCTGTTGCCCCCGATGCGGGCAGAGATGGTAGCGCGCCTTGTGCAGAGGCATGAGATGAGCCAGAGCGATGCCGCAAAAAAACTTGGCGTAACCCGTGCTGCTGTGTCCCAGTATCTCAGCCGCAAGCGGGGTGCAGGAGAGGTAGAGATCTCAACGGAACTCGATGCGATCATTGATCGCTGGGCACTCGCCGTCGTAACCGGCGTGAGTGATGTAAATATATGTGACGTGTGCCAGTGTGCACGAAAAAAGCAATGAATTCCTGATTCTTTTCTCACGTACGGATCCTGAAAGATGGATTTCTTTTCTTCTGGACCAGGTCAACGCATATGCCGCCGGTACCAAAACAGGAGCAGTACTGCAACCACGATAACGACCAGGGCAATTTTCCCATAATCCGTTCGGACAGACGCTGATTGTACTGCAGGATTCCAATCAGCATCGAAGACCTCCCGGAAATATCCCGCCACGCCCGGATGAGTTATTATGACACCGGCTTCCCGGTTGAAATTCGGGGAATTGGAGTTCCAGTTGATACTGCTGATGAGAACCTTCTCGCCATCGACAATGACTCCTTTATTGTGGATTTTATCCAGGTGACTTGAGCTGAGATCCGCACAACGGGCTTCAAGAGGGATGTTTTCTGCGGCTCCAATCCGGTTAATCAAAACAACCATCTCATCATTGTCATTCATCCCTTCCATGTTGAACCAGTATGAATCCAGCATGATCCTTACCTTCACTCCACGTCGCGCAGCATCGATTGCACCATCCAGGTACGGATTGAGCTGGGACGTGGACTCATTCGTGATGTAAGCCTGTTCGATCTCGATGCTGGTTGCTGCGGAATTGATGAGATGCAGGATCTCTTCGCTCGTATCCGGTGCAATCACCGGCCGTACCTGCGCCCCGGTAAAACCGCGGGAGGGATACTGGCTTTGGCGCGTTGTCGTAGGACAGACTTCCAAATCTCCCGGGATTCCGGCATACGGCTTCACGGAACCCGATTGCATATCACGGGAAAAAACCATGGAAAAATACGATGCAAGGGCCGGATTTTCCAGGTATGCACCCCAGCCCCGGTTTCCACTCATGCCTTCGGGGGGAAAACCACTGTACTTGAAATTCTCGCTTGTAATAAGGGTGCTCTTCTTATCAACCAAGAGGTATTTTGCATGATCATACCGGTACGGAGCATGTTCACCCCTGGCAGGCATCATTGCATACACGGGTATCCCGCTCTGGTTCATCGACCAGAGTGCCGCATTTTCTTCCCTGCTGATTCCCCCCACCGGACCACCTTCCACAAGGATTGTAACAGACACATTGCGCTTCTTTGCTGCAATGAGCGATTCAGTGATTTCCGGGCTTGAGAATTCATACACATTAAGAAGGATTTCCTGTGACGCCCCGTCAACAGCAGCCATAAACACCCCGGCAGAAGAATCCGGGGAAACAAACGTCGTGACAGTAACGTCAGAGAAATCACCTGTCGCAAACCGGGACTGCCCCAGCATGAGGGGGCGGGGGTCCCACCGCCCGTTTTCATAAAAGTGAACCTGCCCTTCACGCGCCTTGACATCCTCCGGCCAGGAAATGTTCTGGACAAGCACGCCATCATCATACAGGAGCAGCATGTCCCGGGCGTTTGCCATACGGAGTGTGTCCCCCGGAACAACATCCGGTACCTGGGGCGTGTTATCAAGCCATTCATAATCCGGAAAAACGCCATGATTCTGCGCATACGCAGTTCCACTCATGGCAACAACCAGTGTCCTGTTGATTGTTGCCCCCGGGGGAAACCGGAACCCGCCCCGGCCATCCGAAATGGTAAAGCTATCCAGCGGGCCATAGCCGGAAAGGACAATATACTCATCCGCATCACCATGAAGGTAAGGATCCGGACAGAATTCCGTGATCATCAGCGCTGATACCGGCCCGGTACAGAAAAAACCAACAAGGAGTATCAAGGGAAATACCTGCATGCTAACAGGATTGGAAGGGATGATATAATAACATGATTTATTATTGTAATTTTTATTGGAAGCGGCGCCGATGATGGCCGGGAGGCCGGCAATGGTGGTAAAACTTGGCGGAAGTCTGTACAATCATGTTCCCGATATTATTACCTCCTTCACTTCTGCACCCGTTCCCCTTCTGATCATCCCCGGGGGCGGTAAGTTTGCCGATGAAGTCAGAAACGCCCGGTTGTCTGATGAGGAGTCCCACTGGGCAGCGATCAACGCGATGGACCGGTACGGGAGATATATCGCATCATGCGGGCTTACAACAACTACCGAACTCAGGATACCCCCGCGGACAATGGTCCTCCTCCCATCCCGTTGCCTGCAGGAGGCTGACCCCCTCCCCCATTCCTGGGATGTCACATCCGATACAATTTCTGCATGGATTGCGGGAAAACTCGGGCTTGATCTCCTTGTGGTTAAATCCGTTGATGGCATCCGGGTTAACAATTCCCTCGTACCGACCCTCTCGCACCCGATTGAAACGGATGTTGTTGACCCCCTTTTTATTCCCTACGTCCTCGAGAATAGGATTGGCGTATCAATAATCAATGGATCCATTCCCGATCGAATAACCCGGTTTCTCAAAGGGGAAACCGTTCCGGGAACCAGGATCGGTACAACCTTTTAAAGGTACCAAGAGAAATACTATAGGAATCCGTGGAGGAGCATAAATGTCAGATAAAACATGTACATCCTGCAACGCTCCGCTTGCAGAAGAAGGCGCAACCGAATTCGGCTGCCCCGCGTGCGGCAATCAGATCAACCGGTGCTACCGGTGCCGGGAACAGAGCATCCCCTACGTCTGCCCGAAATGTGGATTTGGGGGCCCGTAAATCATGGGCAGTGTTGCAGTAATTATGCGGGTTATGCCCGAATCACCGGAAGTCAATCTTGAAGAGCTGAAAAAAGCACTCAAGGAGAAACTGCCGGGCATCCAGGATGTCAAGGAAGAGCCTATCGGGTTTGGCCTGAAATCCATCAAGTTCGCTGCAATTGTGAATGATGCGGGCGGGGAGACAGATAATCTGGAAAAGACAATCAGCACGATCCCGGGTGTCGAGCGTGCAGAGATTATTGAAGTAACCCTGACATAACATCCTGTCAGGAAATCCTTTTTTTCATCGCCCTGAAACAGATCCTTTTCTGTTCTCGAACATTTCAAGGTTCTTTTGAGGTTTTCGGCTCTGCTGATTCCAGTGCCCTGATGACCGCATCCGTGCTTGCCCGGATTTTCTCAACGGATTCACGGAATGCAATAACTTCTGCCTCATCAAGCCGGATAGTAATCGGAAACACCCCGTCGCGATTTACACGGGCCGGGACACCGATACAGACATTTCCGATGCTGTGGACTTCTTTGTGAATATACGCAGATACCGTCAGGATCCGGTTTTCATCGGAGAGAATAGTTCGTACTAATGTTGAGATTGCTTCGCCGGGGCCATAAACGGTCGAGCCCTTGTCCTTGATGATCTGGTGACCGCTGCACTTTACGGATTCAATGAACTCTTTCACCGGCAGGTGAGAGAATTCCGGAAGGTTCGAGATCTTGATCCCACCGATTGTTGTCGCAGACCACAGGGGGACAAGACTATCCCCGTGTTCCCCGATAATACGGGTATGGACCTCGCTGACATGAACATGGAAGTACTGGGCAATCAGCGATTTCAGGCGCATCGAATCCAGGTGTGTCCCAAGACCGAAAACCTGGTTGGGTTTCATCCGGGAATATCTGAGGGCGACACTGGTCATGACATCGACTGGATTGGTGACCATGAAGATCTTGGTGTCGGGTGCAACTTTTCCGATGGTTTCTGCAATCG
Source organism: Methanomicrobiales archaeon (assembly GCA_012798365.1). GTDB lineage: Archaea > Halobacteriota > Methanomicrobia > Methanomicrobiales > Methanospirillaceae > Methanoregula. Next base: position 5,823 of record JAAZNH010000129.1, read on the forward strand.
GGGCAACAATCCGTGCGTTTTCCAGGGCAAGATCAAGCCGGTCCTGTCCTGCTTTGCGCGGCACACCCGCAAGGACAACAACAATATCCGATCCTGCAACATCGAGTAAATTCGTTGTCCACCTGACGCGGACATCGGTCCCCCGTGCGGCAAAGGAATCCTTGAGATCCTGGGTTATCCCGTTCAGGAGCGCTTCGCGCCCCTCCCGCCCGTGAAGAAGGATCTCATCAAGGTGCGGGATCGCAGAAATGGCGTGGGCTGCAAACATGCCGACATTGCCTGTCGCGCCAACGATTGTCACTTTTGCCATGATAATGAAAAGTGGGGACGGGTTATCGGTCGACTGTACGTTTCTGCGTTTGCTTTAACATCCATCCTCCGCCCCGTTACCCCATGGGCGCCGGATGTCTACGGTAAGTCTGCTCCCTTCCGGGCCTGAACCGGTTCCCGCAGCAACAGGTCGCCATTCCCTCCGGAATTTTGATACCTGGCCATCGACCTCATGGGACGAGGTTTCAACGTCAGAACGCACAAGCTCCCGCAGGCCGTTGCAGCCTCGGTCAAACTTCGCCCCCCGCGTACCGACGGTTTCGGGTTACAAGTGACGCCGAGCCACCCGGGCTAGTCCCCATATACTTTTGTTCACTGGATAGTAAAGGCTTTTTACCAGAGGCGGGTCCCGTCAAGCGGGGTTTTAAACGGGCATCACGGGCAGGATTCAGGGAACAAAAACATCGCCCCCGACGCTCTCAATCCACTCCTTGCGGATTTTCTCAAGGGCGCCATGGTCTTTCTTATCAAAAAGATCAAGAGCCGTCATGGGTGAGACACCCTGCGGGATAATATCCGGTAACGAATGAAAATCTCCCTGGTATACCTCAATAACCTGTTCTCCGCGAGCCTCGGCAATTTTTATCTGCTCGCGATTCACGGGGTGCTTCTGGAGATCATCAATCTGTTCAAAGATCCTGACGCGGGATATCTGCAGGTACTCGCGGTTTACCTCAAGATTGAACGCTGCCCAGAACGCAGAGGCATACCAGGCGTCATTCATGATCACCCGGGGAACCCCGAGGCATGCAGCGGTCAGGCCCAGAGTACCAACGCCGCAGCAGGCGTCAACAAAGCAGGGCACGGGCGGGTTTCCCACATGACGGATGACAGACTGGATCTTCGGGTACCCGGCGCGGGGAAATTCAATGTGCACAAGTGATTGTTGCTTGTAGATCGCAAGCGGTCCGCCAGCCAGCGGAAAAATATCCGCCCGCACATCGCACCCGGCAAGAAGATCATAGACGCGGGGAACTGATTTCAGGTCGGGATCCGCTATTCCCGGCACAAAATCACCGGTCCGCACAACCCCCCGGACTTCCGGGATTTCCTGTACCAGGCGCTCTGCAGCAGGCTTCCTGACACGAGACGAGAGGAGCACCAGGGAATTTTCGGGGAGAAACGGCGGGCGGTCCATCGCAATTCCAGGATGGATAAGGGGAGAACCCGCAGCGATCAGCGGATCCTGCAGCGTGAGATCGCCAAATTCCACCATGATTGCATAGATGTGGGCAAAAACTTCATCGATGAACCGTTTCCCGCAGGAGCAGGGTTCCGCATAGTCAAGAGCGGGATGGGGCCGTCGCTTGTCCAGGACACGCATGCTGCATTCCGGGCAGGGCAGGAAATGTTTCGGGAGCGTGGCAAGGAGTTCTTTA
>JAAZNH010000130.1 GCA_012798365.1 Methanomicrobiales archaeon
CTCGCGGGAGTGTGGATTGAAATCATGCTGTTGTGGATCGGCTTCGATTCTCCACCGCGTCACTCCCCTCGCGGGAGTGTGGATTGAAATATCATAGACCTGGTGTACTGCTCCTGGTCAATGAGTCACTCCCCTCGCGGGAGTGTGGATTGAAATAAAGCTTGCCGGCTGATCAAAAAACTATACAAAACGTCACTCCCCTCTTGGGAGTGTGGATCGAAATTTGGTCATAGTGTAGATCGAAATGACGTTCCGTAGTCACTCCTCTCTTGGCGGTGTGGATTGAAATGACACCAAGATCGCTGTCATCCATGACGACGTGGTCACTCCCTTAGATGGAGTGTGGATTGAAATCAGTTGGCTCCGATGAGCAGGAAGGTCTTTTAAGTCACTCCCTTTGCGGCAGTGTGGATAGAAAGAACCCCAACAATCCCGCAACCATCCCCAACCGTACGTCATTCCTTTCACGGGAGTGTGGATTGAAATGCAACGAACCGGCATAACGACCTTAATGTATATGTCACTCCTATAGCAGGAGTGTGGATTGAAATATCTATCACCGGGATTTCCTGATCGATTACGCTGATGTCACTCCCTTTTTGTGAGTGTGGATTGAAATTGGATAAGCGAGCCTTTGTCCTTGGGTTGGTTGAGGCACTCCCATTGCAGGAGTGTGGATTGAAATCAGACCGACCTTAAGAGCGTGCAGGGTGCCGAGAGTCACTCCCTTTGTGGGAGTGTGGATTGAAATCAGAGCTTGGTAAGGCTTGTCTGCTCCGAGATATTGTCACTCCCTTCTCGTGAGTGTGGATTGAAAAAAGAGGACAAGATCTTTAAGTCGAGGGCCGGATTAAGTGTCACTCTTTTCGCATGAGTGTGGGTAAAAATTCCGCTCGGCTTGTCGCTATCAGAAAAAAATCAATCCCCGCCATCGCACGTGTACGTTTCCAGATCCGGGTAAATACCGAAGTCCGAAGGTACATTATTCTGCAACTCCCTGATTAGGAACAGGATTACTTCATCATACGTCTGGAACTTTTGCTCCATCATGATTTGATCGAGTGAATCCTTGGTTGACTGATGAACCGGTATTGACTTTTGGTAATTCATTTCATTCAGTCCCTGTTCGTCCATAAGTTCTTCGCACTATGTTATTCATTTTTATATAACATTAAAGGTTCCCACCAGTTTTCACCGGTCCCCCGCACTAATAATCCCCTCATCCACCACTGCCGGTACCAGCGGCGGGAGCCGGCCCCACTCAACTGTCACATCCCCCATGATCGCAAAAATCCCGTCTACCACTGCGGGGTCAACCCGGTCAAGCACCGATCGATCCCCTGGCCGGATCTCGTTGCAGACCGCGGTTGCCCAGGCATCCGCCAGTGCAACATCGTGCGAAAAGATGGTGACCGCATCCGCGATCCCGAACGAGACCGAAGGCCCGACCGTTGCTGATGAGGTGCAGATGCCAAGGATCGTTTCCTGCGGGGGAACAACAAAGGCGATCTTGTTCGAGAGTGCCGCCCCGCCGGCATGCACGCCCACCCGGACCGGCCGGTCCGCGATCAGCGCAATGTCGCCGCCATTGTCAATGACGCCAAACGATGCGCCGGCTTCGACCATTGCCTCAAGCCCGGCCCATGCAATCGAGCCGGCAACTGCGGCCATCGGCCCGACACCGGCTTTCCTTGTTGCGCTGGCCATACGGACGAGCAGCAGCTCGTCCGAGTCCGGCTCGTACTGTTCATAGGTGGAACCAAAAAACGGATCGCGGGCAAGGTACGCTTCAAGCACCTGCCGGGCCGCGAGGATCCCGTCCTTTGCCGCCGCGATATGGGCCGGATCATCCGCGAGGATGTTGGCAAACGTCTCGCGGAAATGGAACCGCTCCCGGATCATACCGGAAGCGAGAGGGCCCGGTGCGGGCAGGCCTCGATGCATTTGCCGCACAGGACACATTTATTCTCTGTGCAGACGAGCTTCCATTCTTTGTCAAAGGAGAAGACCTCGCGGGGACAGATGCTGACGCAGGCCCCGCAGTCCACGCACTCGCTGTCATTGTGGTGGATGCCATGGTCCAGGATCCGGACCGTTGCACCAAGACCGGTCATCACGTCCCGGACTAAGGCGCACTGCTCGTCCGGCACATCGATGAGAGCCTCTCCTTCCGAGGAATCGATCACGGCCCGCTCGACATTGATGAGCACGCCGGTATCGCGGACTGCCTGGGCGATGATGGGTTTCCTGCCCCTGCCCCGGGAATAATTGACCAGGAGCTTCATTTCAGCCACCTCCCGCCAAAGCATTTGCCAAGATCCATTGCAGTAAGGATGGCTATTACGTGGTGTTCTTTGTCAATCACCGGCAGGGCGCTGATATTGTTCTGCTCCAGCCGCCGCACCGCAAGATCGACCGACTCGTCCGGGGTTGCCGTGATCACTTTCTTCTTCATGATGTCCCGTACCAGGTTTCCTTTCCCGGGATTTGCCACGGCCTTGGAGATATCAAAGGTCGTGACAATGCCGACAAGCTTGTTCTCCCTGTTGACGACCGGCAGGTGGTTGGTCTCACCCTTGAGGAGTTTTTTTGCCGCAGCCGTGATCTCCTCGTCTTCCCGTATGGTGATGACCGGCCGGCTCATGATATCCAGCACCCGCGGGCCGGGAGTGGTCTGGTGCATGGCCTTGTTGGTCTTTTGTGCATCGATCGGGCGCGTTGGCAGCGTGAGCCGGACCTTCCCGGCTTCGACCCAGGACTTCAGCTCCCGTGCAACTTCCCGGGCCTTCCTGAAACTGGAGAGCGACGATGTCCGGACCTCCTCGCCATTGATCTCGACAATACCGCTGCGCAGCTCGGCGTATGTGGCGGTCCTGACCGTTGGCCGGGACCGGCCCGGGACGCCATAGTCTAAGATATCCACGCTGATGTCCTCGTCGCGGACCGCGGTTGCCCGGACCACATCAAGGTCAAGGACCGGCAGCGGAACCCCAAGCCCGACATTGAGTGTGACGCCATAGCCGGTCATGGTGGCGGCCCGGAGATAGTCCTGCGACATCTCCTTTAAGTTGCCGGTCACCATCAGCGTCCCAAAGCCCGCGCCGGGGGAGTGCTGGGTTCCTTCGCCCACGATCATGCCCTGCGCACCGCACAGGAAGATCGGGACGCCGCTACCGATGAGCCGGAGCTGCGGGTCGTTCGAGATCGGGTTGAGGACGCCGGCTCCGGAGAACGAGACATTGCCGGTGCCGGGCATCAGCACGCCCATGTACGTGTGCAGCGTCCGGTCAGTGGTATTGGTTGCAGCATTGTAGCGCTGGTACGCGTTGCGGGGGTTGCACATGATCGCCTGGTTCAGGTTCTCCAGCAGAAGTTCGGTCTCGATGGTCCGGCGGGGGTAACAGTCCGTTCCCCGCGAACTTGCCCGGAGCTCGACCGATTTTCCGGCAACAAGATCTTCAATGACATGCGCACCGCCGTATTCCTGCTGGAGCGTGTCGGACTCCTGCGTTGCACCGATGTAGGTGTCAACAGCCGCAAGACCGCCGTACGCTTCAACATTGTTGAGCCAGATCCGCTCCATCCGGATGGGAGGTTCGGCATGGCCGAAGTTGAGGAATGCGCCCGAGGAACACATAGCGCCAAAGGTCCCCGTTGTTACAACATCGACCTCCTTTAACGCTCCCTTCTCCCCGAGCTCGGCAACGATCGCGGGCATCTCTTCAGCGGTGACCACGCGGGCGTTCCCGTCCCGGATGCGTTCATGAATCTGCTCAATCGTCTTGTGCATGGCTAGATATTCTCTTTAGTGCATATTTAATGGTAACGTTATTACTTTGAGTAATAAATGTGATTTTAACCCGGTATGACCATGATCCTGTATGGATGTGGATACGTTTGTTGTGGAGATGGAGCACCTCGCGCCGGCGGAGCTTGCCGAGGACTTCGATGCCGGGAAGATCGGCCTCATCGTGGAAGGGAAACGGAACCTGAAAACCATCTGCTGCGCCCTGGATGCAACACCCGCTGTCGTCAAAAAAGCGGTTGCACAGAAAGCCGACATGCTGGTTGTCCACCACACGCCGCTCTGGAGCCCCGTGACTTCCCTTACCGGTCCGACCGCGTCCCTGATGCGGGACGTGCTCTCGCACGAGATGAACATCTGGGTGATGCACACCAACTTTGACCGGGCCGGCCGGGGCGTGAATGACTGCCTTGCCGAACTGCTCTCGCTTACCAACACCGAGCCCATGAGCCTTGGCCTGACTGGCGACTGTACGATTCCGGTCAGCGAGATCGCCCGGCGCCTTGGCGGTCCGGTCCGGGTCTGGGGGAAGATCACAAAACCAAAGCGGCTCGCGGTCGTGGGTGGCAGCGGGTTTGACCTCTCGATCATGATGGACGCAAAGGCGCTCGGGGCCGATGCATTTCTGTCTGCCGAGCTGAAACATTCCACGTACCGCTCCGCACCGATGGCCTGCATCGAGGCAACCCACTATGCCCTTGAGGCGCCGGCCATGGAGCGTCTCGCGAAGAACTATGGCTGGAAATTTATCGCGGACCCTCCGGTCATCTCCGTTCTCCCATGAGTGATATCTTCACGCGCCTTGCAGGCCAGCCGGACCTGGACGAGAGTTTCCGCTCAGCGATCGAGGCTGAGTTCGGGCCACGGGGAAAGAAGGCGCTTGCAGCAATCGATTCCGGCAAGGTTAAAAAGTTCAATGATTTTTTTGTGGTGCAGGGCCGGACCTCCGAGTACGTTGTGGAAGATGACTTCTGCAGCTGCAGCGATTTCATGTTCCGCGGCCGGACCTGCTGGCATCTCATCGCAGTCCGGATAGCGATGGCAACCGGGAAGTTTGAGCGGGTTGATGCATGGTATGTTGACCGGATGAATCCTGCCAACCCAAAGGGCAGTAAGCCGGGTTCCTGACGGAATACTTCTTTTCAGCTTCGCGGGTGTACCGGTTTTTCCTTTCCGTCCTGTATAGCCGCGGGTCATGTCAACGGATGGACCAACGGATATACCCACGGATATAATCTTGGATATCTGCCCTCTTTGCGGCACACCGCTTCCGTTCTGCACGATCACGGGTCATGCATGCATTTTTATATTCTGGTTGTAAAGAACGGTGCAATGGAGATCGCAGGACAGGCACGGGCCTGCGAACCGGAGATTCACGCGTGCGGGGAATCGTATGGAGCAGCGCTGGTATCATCCTGTCCTTGTCGTGGTCCTTCTCAGTATTGCATTTGCCGCTGCCTGCATCAGCTTCCTGCCAACCATCGGCGATGAGGGAGACGGGAAGACCCTGCAGGTGAAGACCGGCGACACGATAAAAATCTCCCTGGGTGAAACCCCCTCCATACCCTATCGGTGGAAAGTGAATGTAACGGACGGTCTTGAGATTACCAAAGAGGATTATGCATCCGCAAATCCGGTTGGCGAACTGATGGGGATGGTGGGAGGGGGCGGGTACCGCACCTGGGAAGTCAGAGCAACCCGGCCCGGCACCCAGGTATTCAAAGCAGAATTTACCGATATCAGTTTTGATCCGGAATGGCGGGGTGCGAATGCACCGGTGAACGAGCAGGCCGTGACCCGGTGGTACACGCTGACCATCGTGGTTGACTAAGACCAGCAGGGCCCGGCTCACCCAAAATAATCCCGTGGTTTTTTGGCACTCTCCTGTTTTGCCACTCTCCTTTTACCATTGGTGAAATTTTCCCTTTCCCGGCCTCACACCTCCAACCCGGTCCCGAACTGCTGTCGGCTGACAGAAGCAAAACCTACATTACCGTTCGTAGTCAACAGTACTCACCAGTTTGTGTGATCACTCATGCTCGAAGAGGAATACCAGCTTGATTATTTCAAAACACAGGGATTCACCCGCAAGATCTGCAAGGCCTGCGGTTCAGCGTTCTGGACCCGCGACCCGTCCCGCGAGATCTGCGGTGATGCCCCGTGCGAACCCTATAACTTCATCGGCAACCCGGTCTTCAAGACCCAGACGCTCGATTCGATGCGCGAGGCGTACCTCTCCTTTTTTGAAAAACAGGGGCACACCCGGATCGAACGCTACCCGGTTGCTGCACGGTGGCGCGATGATATTTACTTGACCATCGCATCCATCGCCGACTTCCAGCCGTTTGTCACAAGCGGTGTTGTCCCGCCGCCGGCAAACCCCCTGACCATCTCCCAGCCCTGCATCCGGCTCAATGATCTTGACAGCGTGGGAAAATCCGGCCGCCACCTCACCACCTTCGAGATGATGGCCCACCACGCCTTCAACACGCCTACAGAAGAGATTTACTGGAAGGACCGCACGGTCGAACTCTGTGACCAGTTCATCGCGTCCATCGGAGGGGACATCAATAAAGTCACCTACAAGGAGAACCCGTGGATCGGCGGCGGGAACGCCGGACCGAGCGTGGAAGTCCTCATTGGCGGCCTTGAAGTGGCAACCCTCGTCTTCATGAGCCTTGGCCGGCAGAAGACGCAGGAGAAGGGGTACGATCTCAAGGGCGAGATGTACTACCCGATGAAGCTCCGGATCGTTGACACCGGCTATGGTCTTGAGCGGCTGGTCTGGGCCTCGAAAGGCTCGCCCACCATCTACGATGCGGTCCTGCCCGAGATGGTCAGCCATGTCATGGGCGCGGCGGGGCTCTCCCATAAACTCGATGACCCGGACTATACGCGGATCCTTGCCCTGAACGCCAAATACGCCGGCCTCATGGATATATCAGGAACCAACCTCTTCAACCTGAGAAAGAAAGTGGCTGCAGCAATTGAGATCTCGCCGGACAAGCTCGACAAGATGATAACGCCGGTCGAGAAAGTCTACGCGATCGTTGACCACACCCGATGCCTTGCGTACATGCTTGGCGACTGCATTGTCCCGTCCAATGTGCGGGAAGGCTACCTTGCACGCCTCGTCATCCGGCGGACGCTGCGGATGATGCACGAGCTGAAGATCGAAGAGCCGCTCGCGGACATGATCGAGCAGCAGACCCGGATCATCGGCATGGGCAAATTCGAGCAGGATATGGCCGTTGTCCGCGAGATCCTTGACCGCGAGACCGAGAAGTACGCTGCAACGCTCGAACGCGGCACAAGAATTGTCCAGAAACTGGCCAAGACCTACAAGGCCAAGAGCCAGCGGGTCCCGCTCCAGGAAATTATCACGCTCTACGACTCCCACGGGATCCAGCTGGTGCGCTTCTGCCATGAACAGCGGGCTGAAACGCA
>JAAZNH010000131.1 GCA_012798365.1 Methanomicrobiales archaeon
CAATACTCTTCCCGTTTGGCGGGGAGAGTATTGTAGAGGTGGGTAATGCCATCCTCCGCGACGATCCCATCCCGCCCTCGGAATACAATCCCGATGCCCTGGCCGTTGAGAAGATCATCTTAAAATGCCTTGCCAAGAACCCGGCTGACCGGTACCAGTCTTCAGCAGAACTCCTTGATGCCCTGCATGGATACCTGGACGAGGATGATGATTGATGGACGCGGTGGTTTTAGGATGACTGAAGAGAATATCGAGTGGGAACCTGCCCCCTGCGCGCACTGTGAAGGGCTCGGGTGCAATTATTGCAGCCGGACCGGAACGGTGATGGTAAAAGCCCCGAAAACTCCCTGCCGCCACTGCGAGGGCATCGGCTGCTTCTACTGCGGGTTCACCGGGTGGACCCACCCGAAGACCAAATACGACTGATCCTGCCGCTACCGGAACTTCCCTTCAATCCTGCGGGGGATCACGCATTCCTCGTACCGTTTTGCAAAATAGCGATCCGTCATCCCGGCAATAAAGTCCCGCGCAACTTCTGCCGGGGTGGCAGATGTCAGGTAGTTCCGGCTGATATGGCCGGAATCGATGAAATCACTATAGATGCGGGACGTGTGCTGCCCGGCAGCAATGTCGTCGAGATATACCGCAAACAGGGTCGAGTACATGGCACGGATCTTCTCCCGCTCTGAACAGAGCACGGGATTGTCATAGATGTGTCGGCGCGAGAACGACCGCAGTTCTATGAGGGCAGCCTCGACGTCCCGGCTGTAGGCGATATATCCTTTTGTTTCCGTGTTACTGTTCTCAAGCAGGTCATGGATCAGGGTGTCGATGATCCGCCGGTTATCTTCCCCGAGGACCTCCCGGCACCGGGCGGGAATCCTGTTGTCGTCAGCAATGAGGCCCACTTCGCGGGCATCCTGCAGGTCCCGCCCGATATACGCGATGGTGTCGGCAAACTTGACAACACATCCCTCAAGCGTCATGGGCGCTCCGGGGCTTTTTCCATCGGATGCATCCTGTACTTTCTTGTCAAAGGCGGACCAGCTGCTGCACGGGACCGGCGAGATCCGGACATCGTCAGCTTCCCCGTTATGGCACAATATCCCGTCGAGGACCTGCATGGTCAGGTCCTGATCTTCAATCCGGTCAAGGAACCGCACGCTCTGGACATTGTGGTGGAACGACCCGATCCCCTGCTGGCGGCAGATCTCCGCAAGGCAGGTCTCCCCGAAATGGCCGTAGGGGATATGGCCGATATCATGGCCCAGGGCAATTGCTTCAATCAGGTCCTCGTTGAGCCGGAGACACCGGCCGATGGTGCGGGCGATCTTGGAGACGAGCTGGACATGGATGACCCGGTGGGTGATGTGGTCGTTTTCCACCAGGTAAAAGACCTGCGTCTTGTCGATATACCGGGTATAGGCGCGGGTATGGATGATCCGGTCAGCATCGCGGGAGAACGGGGTGCGGATATCCTCCGGGGTGCGGTTATGCCGGCGAATGGCATCGGCGCTGATGGTGGCAAGTGGTGAGAGGAGCGCTTCGCGCTTTGCCGTCAGTGCTGCAATGGCAGATTCGATGCCGGTGTTTGGTTTACGGGGTTCCCGCGCAGGTTTCATGCGTGTACGGATGTTTCTGTGCGGGGGGCTCATAAGGATGACGCACAGGGAAAAAAGGCAGATCAGGCAACCTTCCGCACGGCAAGAGCCTCGGTCTCCCCGTACTGGATGATGTGATCGTGCATGGCCTGCTTGAGCTCATTTTTGTTTGAACCGGCCGGTATCGCGAGAAAATCATCAAGGCCATATACCCGGAAAAGATAGCGGTGGGTCTGGCCGGGCAGGGGGCACGGGCCGGTATATCCATACTGGCCGGCATCATTCAGCCCCTGCAATGCCGAGATGGGTGAAGTCACTTTTTTGCCGAGCGGGATTCCGGCCGGAATTTCCTGCACTTCGGGAATATCCCATATCAGCCAGGCACAATACGACAAAACCCCCCGCATGGAGGGATTGAACACCATGACGGCAAGCGATGTGCAATCGGGGTGTTCGATCGCGATCCTCGGGGACTGGTTTGTGCCATCACAGGTATGTTCCGCCGGGAACTCAGAGAAACCCACGTCGATATTCAGCGGAGCCGGGGTTAGATTCTCCATGGTGTGATGATGGGCAGAGGTTTTATAAAAAGGATCTGATGGCCGGATGCCCGGCAGGAACGTTTTTTTTTTTTAAAAAAAAACCCAATAAATGTGACCGGCTCCCGGCTCACCGGTATTCCTGGCCGGTGAGCAGGCGATCAAGTTTTCCCCGGCGGTGGAGGTGGTCTTCGATCTCCATGCGCTCCCCGAGCAGGGGTTTGAGGAGGGAAAAGAGGAACCTTCCCTGGGAATACATCAGGTCGAAGGAATGCTGCTTGCCTTTCATGTCCACCTGCAGGGAATCCTGCGTGGATGACTCTGTCTCGCAGACAATCAAAACACCGGTGATCTGGTCAAGCGGGATGCTGATGGTGCCCGGGGTTCCTGAAGCGATAGTATCAGCCGGCACCTGGCGGTACCGCTCCCAGGGCCCGCCGGACCAGTCTTTTGCCCGGAAATGGGCAATTTCATCAGGGGTTTCTGGAAAATTACAGGATTCATCCATCACTGCATCATCGGCTTCAGCCATGGCGTTATCGGTGTCAGGGTTCCACGGGCAGAAGATGAGCCGGCGGCTGGTTACGACCAGGGTGTAGTGGATGACCGAGATGATTCCCTGTTCAAGGAAGGGTACGATACCGACAATTCCTTCATTGCCGGGAGGTATGCCCCCCGGGGGGGTGGCAGGAACCCCTGCGGGAGCCGGCTGGATCCCGCGTGCAGCAGTCCCGCTGACCGGGTGGCCGCATTTACCACAGAACCGGGATCCCGGCACCAGTTCCATCCCGCATTCCGTGCAGAATCTCTGGAGATTTGTCATCCCTGAGCACTGTGCCGGCAGGTAATAAAAACCTGCAGTTTTTTCCTGCCTGCTGCTCGTTCAGGTCAGGTTCCACATCTTAATTATCTTCGCGCACACAACAGGTACGAATACACGATTAACATAGATCAAAGGGATAGTATGGCAAAAACCAGCACAAACACCAAGAAAGCAGACCCTGAGTGCGATAACAACTGTTCCAGCTGTGCTACCGCCTCCACCTGCTCGTCTGCCAAGAAGGGACAGCCCGGTGGCCTGCCCCCCAAGGCGGACATCAACGTGAAGCATGTTATCATGGTCCTCTCCGGCAAAGGGGGCGTGGGAAAGTCCACCGTTTCCGTGAACCTTGCCTATGCCCTCTCGGCCCATGGCAGGAAAGTCGGTCTCCTTGACCTGGATATGCATGGCCCCAATGTTCCCAAGATGCTCGGGATCGAG
>JAAZNH010000016.1 GCA_012798365.1 Methanomicrobiales archaeon
AAGGCATGGGTGGCCGGGTGCCGATGAACAGCTACTGTATCGTCTTTGGGACGCAGAGCCTTGTCAATGCCCTTGCAGCCGGGTCGACCCGCGAGGACGTGGCTGCAGCAGCCTGCCACTCGGTTGCCGAACAGGTGTTCGAGCAGCAGCTGCAGGAAGTGGACATCAAGGAGCCGGTTATCATGGTCGGCGGAACCTCCCTCATTGAAGGGCTGGTCCACGCGATGGGCCAGCTCCTCCAGACAAAGATCACGGTCCCCCATCACTCCCAGTACATCGGATCTGTGGGTTCTGCACTGCTGGCTTCCGGGTTCATCAAGGGTCGCTAAGATGCTGGCTGTTGAGTATTTTGAAGTGGAGTGCCGCGAGGCAAAAGGGGCAGAATACTATAAACAGATTACCAATGATGTCCTTCTCGACCACAATCTCCTCAAGGTGATCGACAGACTCCACATCTTCATCGACCCGGAAGTCCCGGTCTTTGTCGCCTGCGGCACCCTTAAGAAGATCACATCGCTGATACGGGTACGGGACTTTGCCAATGTCAACCCGCAGGAGGGAAAGATGACCCTTGTTATCTCCGAGGAGGCATACCTTGCGCCCATGCTGAAGATCTTCTGGGAGCGGTTTGGCAAGGAGCATGTCGAGCAGCCCGACCGGTTCACGGTCATCCTGTACGACGTGAAAGAGGATCCGAAGGTAATCGAGGAGATCGTTGTTGCTGATCCGAGCGAGAACCTCTTCAAGGACCTGATTTACGCATTCAAGTGCATTGCTCCGGAAGGGTTCCGGCTTCGGAAGGAGAAGTTCGGGAACGGGAGGTTCTCATTTGTGGCAAGCGAGAACACCCTGGCCGAGGATATCGACACGCTCGTGGCGCAGAAGTTTGCTCTCATGGGGGTGACGCCATGACCCTTGTTCCGGTCACGTATAAAGGCGGCATTTTCCAGCACGATATTGTAACCGACCTTATCGAAGACCTCGGCGGCTATGTTGTCCAGAAGCACGTGCTGGCGCAGGAAGTCGTGCTCCAGTGCTTTGTACCGAAGGATGACATCGATCTTATCAGGGAGATCTCCCGTCCGCTCTTTGGCGAGGTAACCGATTCCCCGCTCGTGGGCACAGAGATTGCCATCGTTTCACCCAGCCTCGAGATCCACCACCTGCCCCATCCCTCCTGCGATATCGCAGAGTACACCCGCCGTCTCGGGGCCAAGAGCAACATGGTCGGGATGGCCCGCGGCGTCGGGAAACGGATCGCTGCCATCAATGATGAGGAGCGGGACGTGATCAACGAGCACGATATCGCGGTCTTTGGCCTGGGCAATTTCGAGCACTGTATCGAGTACAAGATGCCCAATCTCCGGCGCGGGATCGAGGTCCCGATCATCCTCTGCGGCGGCCCGGACAAGGAAGCCCTCCAGAAGATCGTTGACCCGCCGGTCGACGGGTACGTGGGCAACGTAGGCAGGTTCATGCACCGGACCAAGGAATCGGAGGAACTGGCAAAACTCGATGAGATCATTGCCGAGATCACCCGGGTCCTGGAGAAACGCCGGGAGGAGATCGCCAAAGATCCCCTGTCGGTGGCCCCGGCCCGGCTCATGAACCTGATCCGGGAGAAAGTTCCGGAGATTGAGGAGGTCACCTCACCAACCCCCCTCACGGTGCAGATGAAGGGGCTGCGGGTAAAACTCCCGTACGATACCTTTGCCCCCGTATTGCGCAAGGTAGGGATCGAGGACGGGATCACCATCGGGGATGTGGCGGAAGTTTTGCCATCGCGGATGCGGGATTACATCATCATCCGGGTGAAACCGTTCTCGGAAACCAACGTGGTGGTCTGAAATGGGGAGAACAACAAAAGTCACATTCGAAGAGAAGCTGGCACGGATTGTTGAGCAGGGCGCCGATGTAACCGCGGAAGAATGGCTCCGTGCCATCGAGGTGGAGTACGGCAAGGTCCCGCTGATCTTCCAGCGGATGAGCGAGCGGCCGGAAGTCCTCATCTCCCACCTGCTCTACAAGGGCACGGTCGGGGAAACCAGCCCGCTTGACCCCAAGTATGTTGAACTCATCTGCATGGCGATTGGTGCAGCGTTAAAATGCCCGCACTGTACCGGCTACCACATGCAGGCAGCCCTCAAAATGGGGGCAACAAGGGAAGAGATCCTCGAAGTCATCCTCCTCTCCGGCATGATCTCCAACTCGTCGGTCCTGGCAAATGCGTACCGCATTGTTGACGAGAAGCTGGAGCGGTGCATTCCCTGCCAGATGAAAGGCGTGGAAACCGCAAAACCCGGACCAAAGGCCAAAGCGGTTCCCAAAAAGAAACCGGTGAAACGGTCGCACGAAAGACCCGGTAATTTTCTTTGTCACTTGCCCCGGTTTTTTCCGGGTTTCCCCAGGGGATCATCAATTCCCTCCTTTTTTCGCGCCCGCATGGATTATAGGTTGGTTTCAAGGGACCGGACAGGTCCAGCAGGACGGAGGTATAACGGTGTTCGAATGGGTCGGGGATGGGTAATCCTTCTGTAACCTGTGCCCATGGTATGACGGCCGGGAAACGTGATTTGAACCTCATTGATGTGAGGAAAAATTTTTTGTACAAAAATTGTTTATTTCTAATTGTTCTTAAACGAATTGTTCTAATTCTTATTCTTCCTAATTTCATATCAAATGATTTATATCATTTGGTGCACACCTATGATAGCGCAAAATGAACCCTGCTCCGGTTTCACGACCGGCTCCGGTATCGCTGGCGCCAATCGCCAGCATGTGGCGGGTTCATGATTGGCACCAGAAGAAATCCCCTGGAGAGTGCATTCTCGTGAAACAAATCCCATTAATACTCTGCATCGCGGCGGCCCTGGTTCTCGGATTTATCACCAGCTGTGGCGTACATGCCGAACAAACAGAATCTGTCGTGATGACAGAATCCAGCGTTATTGCCATCCCAATGCCAGTTCCCACCCCGGCACCCTCACCGGTTGCAGGCGGAAATTATTCCAAACTGGAGCTCAATCCGTCGTATTACCTGTTCGGGTTGAAACCCGGTGAGACTAAAGAGGTCATCGTAACGGTCAGGAACCGGGATTCCAAACCGGTTGCGGTTCACCCGGCGTTCCGGCCTGCACCCTTTGCCGGACCATTTGAACTGGATAGATCATGGATATCAATCTCCCCAACGGATGCAGAGGTTCCTGCAGGGGGCAGCGCGAAATTCACGGTCCGGGCGACTGCACCAGCCGATGCGCAGCGGGGAACCTACAATTCCCAGATTGTGTTCACGGATGAACAGTATCCTTCACCCTATCCAGCCCCCTACCCGAACTATGTCCACCAGATGAGCATCGGCGCAAATATCCTGACACCCCCGGTCGTGAAGATCTCACCATCGATGATATCAGATCAGATCGAAGCGGGAAAGGAGTACCGGTACGTTGTCGAAATCACCAATAGCGGGACATCCCCCCTCGTGCTGAACCCGAAAGCCGAGAGTGAGAATTATCCGGTATATGGTCCGAGCGGGCCCATGGAGCCGGCGCTCACTGCCGGTGCATTCTCACTCAATGCTCCCACAACGCTCCAGCCGGGTTCCACCGGCACCCTGAATATCAACCTGAACACCCCCGCAACCGCAGGCGGGTACTATAACGGCTATATCGATCTTGGTATCGATGACGCGTCCCTGATGCAGGGAGAGGGACGGATTATGACGAACTTCAATATCTGGAAGCAGCCCCCGGAACCCTTCGTCAGGAAGTTCACGATGGATAAGGAGGAGCCTCTGGCAGTCGAGATATCTTCCGGAGTATCGTGGTTTGGCAGCGGGATGCCGGCAGATGTACTCCGCGACATGCCGGTTCGTGAACCTTCCTTTGATACCACCCTCACCGGGCCGGACGGAGCTGTCGCGCTTACCCCGGTGAAGAAGATCATCAAAGGCAATGTCAACCTTGGCGGGGACATGCTGCCATTCGATTCAGGAAAAGCCGGAACGTACCAGGAGACCAATGTCCAGTATGTTGTCACCTATACTGCAGAGGGGGAACCGGGCAACTGGCAGCTTCAGGTCATGCCCAGGAACTCCCAGAGCTTTGAGTACACGATCACCCTGGGCGGGAAAGAAGAGGCAGGGGCCAATAGTTCCGGCCCGGAAAAAATCCCGGTAGTAAATCAGACCAGTGTTCCTGCCATCACTGCCGTGAATGAAACCGCCAGCCCGTAAACAACCTCCCGCACCATTATCACGCCCGAAGCCATCATGCCTGAAAAACATCCCCGGTCGGGTTATTCTGGCCGAAAAAAACCATTCATCTGCCCCAAATGCCATCACCGGAGTGAAGATTTCCAGGTTATCTGCCCGGAATGCGGCCAGCGGTTTATCCGGGATTTCCTTGATGTACAGCTGTACCCGAAGGATCCTGATCCCACCGGGAGCTGCACGGACCGGTTCTGGATCCAGGTATTCCTGCTGCTCACCCTGGCAGGATTTCTCTATACCCTGCTCCTGTGGTCCGGGGCCCTGAAAGGGGTGACACCCTGATGAACTACCCGTTCACAACCGGTGCGTATTGAACCCGGACCATGGTAGCAATTCATAAAGGAATTCCGGTAACTGCATAGGTGCACATACCGGAGACCTGCTCCATGGAATCGAGTACGCACCCCGCCCCCACAGACCTTGCACCCCGGGAATCCTTTCCCGACATTCTCACATCGGACAGGTTCCAGATCTCCCTCAACACCTTCCTCGAATATGCCGGTGCAGCTCTCGGCATCATCGGCTGGCTCGGGGTCCGGCAGATCGGGAGCCCGGCAGCCCAGCAGGTAGGGTTCCTCCTCTGGGTCATCGGCGGGGTAACCCTGGTAGCGTGGGGATACCACACCCGGGCACGGGGGATCATGGCTATCAATACCGTCAACACGGTCATGGCTGCTTCTGCGCTTGCGGCAACGCTCTGATCCCGGCTCTCCTCACATCCTTTTAAACAACCGGTGCCCACCTTTACCATAATGTGCGGCATCGCAGGCCAGTACCGCTTTGACGGGGGAGCTCCGGACGCAATGCTCCTTGCTGCCATGGGAGACTCTCTCGCCCACCGGGGCCCGGATGGCAGTGGCACCCATATCCATGGCAATACCGGGCTCGTCCACCGGCGCCTGGCCATCATCGACCTGTCAGAAGACGGCCTCCAGCCGATGAAAAACGAGGACGGGACCCTCTGGGTCGTCTTCAACGGGGAGATCTACAACTTCATCGAACTTCGCACCGAGCTTATCGGTAAAGGCCACCGGTTCCATTCCCATTCCGACACGGAAGTAATCCTGCATGCCTACGAGGAATGGGGCGCCGGCTGCCTCCCGCATTTCAACGGGATGTGGGCCTTTGTCATTTACGATGAGCGAAAAAACGAGCTCTTCTGTGCCCGGGACCGGTTTGGGATCAAACCGTTCTATTACACGACTGCCGCCGGATCGTTCCTCTTTGCCTCAGAGATCAAAGCCCTGCTTGCACACCCGGAAACCGGGAGATGCCCGGACGATGAGACGCTCGGGACCTATCTTGCCTGGGGCGTCCAGGACCATTCCGACCGGACCATGTTTGACGGGATCTTCCAGCTGAGACCGGCGCATGCCATGGTTGTTACGCTAAGCGGCGCCCGGCCAGCGTTCCGGTACTGGGATGTTCACGTGAACCCGGGGGTGAGGTCCGACAAGACCGATGAGACAATCGCCGGGGAGCTGCGGGAAAAACTCACCGATGCAACCCGAATCCACCTCCGGAGTGACGTGGCAGTGGGCACCTGCCTCTCGGGCGGCATCGCCTCGTCCACGCTGACTGTTTTTATCAATAACCTCATCCGGAGCGAGGCCCCGGCCAGTGTCGGAGAGCGGCAAAAGACCTTCTCGGTGATCTTCTCTGACCCCCGGTTTGACGAGAGCAGGTATATCAACGAGATCATCTCGGCAACCGGGGTGGATGCATACCGGACCGAGCCATCGCCCGGACAGCTCTGGGAAGATATCCGCCGGCTCGTCTATATCCAGGACGAA
>JAAZNH010000132.1 GCA_012798365.1 Methanomicrobiales archaeon
GGCCCGTACTGCCCCGAAAATGACGGCAAGCGGGGTACCACAGAGCACGACAAGGACAAGGAGCAGCAGGAGCCAGGCGGAGATCTCTCCTGCCAGGGTCCGCAGCGGGACCGGAACAGCCGCGTCAGGCCGCTTTTCACCATACGTATCATCATCACAGAAATGGGAGATGAACCGGATACAGAAGACGTTCAGCCAGGGCCCCAATAAAAGCGGGAAGAGCGGCCCGGCAACGGGAATCAGGGCCAGGAGATTGAACAGGAATGAAAAAACGAGGAAAACGAGGGTGATAACGCCGAGTCCAAGGTAATAATTCACGATCCCGATCCGGTCAAAGGTATCCTTGATGGCGGGGAGATGAAATGCTTCGCGGACAGACCCGCTCCGGGAAAAACGGATGATTCCGATGATGGCATATTTGACCGCGAAAAAGACCAGCAGGATCTGGATTAGGGCCATTATTACGAGAACGGCAAGGAATGCCGGTGCGGCCTGGAGGCCCCGCACGAGGATCTCATACTCCCCAAAGGCAAGAAGGATCGGAAGAACAACCCAGACCAGTATAATAGTCTGGACCTTTATCCCGTCAAGTACGAGCAGGGGCCAGTTTTCGAATTCCGGGGGCTCGCGTCCCCCGCCCAGCAGGCGCACGATATACCCCGAGATCAGGAAATTGCACAGGGCACCGGTGATGACCAGAAGTGCAGATTCATTCACCGGAATGGTTGACCAGTGAATGGTGACCCCTTCAATCACCTTCCGGCCTGCCAGCAGGAGCGAGAGGACCAGCCAGGGAACACCGAGAAGGATAAAAAGAAGCCAGCGG
Organism: Methanomicrobiales archaeon; assembly: GCA_012798365.1. Lineage (GTDB taxonomy): Archaea > Halobacteriota > Methanomicrobia > Methanomicrobiales > Methanospirillaceae > Methanoregula. The sequence continues at coordinate 827 of JAAZNH010000132.1, forward strand.
CCCGGGCGTTGCAAAAGAACCGCACGGGTGAACGATGCCGACTCGGTGATGTAGCGATCAACATCCATAACAGGTCAATGATATGCAGCGCGCGGGATAAAGCACCTTGCGGTTACGGTCACCGGGTGTACCTGTAGGAAAAATCAAAACGGTAGAACCTCTCACGTAGTATGCATGAAATATACGGCACGGCATATCCAGCGCTTCCTTGGGCAGGGGAAGATTGACCCCACGCTCTGGAAGACCCACTTCCCGGCGCTGCTGCCGACCCAGGTACCGGTGTGCGAGGAGTGCAGTGAGTTTAAGGAGCGGACCTGCCCGGGCGGAAAGGATCCGGTTGAATGTTTCCTTGCCAAAAAGCCGGACGGGGAAGAGGGCGGCCAGAAAAAGAAGAAGCGGGACCAGATGCTCGGGCTCGGCGCGAAAGGGCCTAAAGCCCATGGCACAGCACTCCCGCGCGACCAGTCGAAGATGTGATGCAGGATACCTGCCTGCACATCAGCCCGTTATTACGTTAGCAGGATCCCCGGCTAAATCCGGTCCTCGTCTTCGTCCTCAAACTCCGGCCAGATATACTCGTCACTCTCAGGGTCGCGCTGTTCTTCATCCTGGGTCCCCAGGTCGCGGTACGGGTCATCATCCCTTGGGAGGGGTTCATAGGGATCAGCTTTTTTCCTTCCAGATCCCGTTCTCCCGATGCCCGTTGCTCCCCTCGTTGTTGAACTACTTCGTTTTCTTCCTGCCATTCAGTCCTCACCTCACAGAACTTCCATAACCGGAAAATAAAACATCAATCCTGTTTTCAGGATAAAAAAGTTTCCAATCCAATCCTGCCACAACCAGCACGCAAACCTGCGGTTCCATCATGGGTAACCATCACCCTTTTTTCCCGGTCAGTCCAACCCAGGTACCATGAAGGTAACATTCCTCGGGACAACGGGCTGGTTTGACACGGATTCCGGCAACACCGTCTCTGTCCTTGTCCAGGCAAAAGACTATGACATCATCTTTGATGCCGGAACAGGGATTGCCAAAGCTGACCGGTACATCTCGCAGGAAAAACCCGTTTACCTGTTCCTGTCCCATTTTCATATCGACCACATTGTCGGCCTGCACACCCTGGTCAAATTCCGGTTACAGCAGGGCCTGAAGATCTTTACCATGCCGGGCGGATCTGCACTTCTCCGTACGTTTGTCGGGGAACCGTTCACGGTCCCGCTTGCACAACTCCCCTACCCGGCCCATGCGATCGAGCTGGAAGAAGGCATTCACAAACTGCCGTTCACCACGGAATGCCGGCCGCTGGTCCACCCGGCGCCCTGTTACGGATACCGTGTCGAGATTGACGGGAAGGTTATCGCGTTCTGCACGGATACCGGGGTCTGTGACAATGCAGTTCATCTCGGCCGCGACGCGGACCTCCTGATCACGGAGTGCGCCCTCCGGCCCGGTGAGGAGAGCCCCGGCTGGCCGCACCTCAACCCGCAGGACGCTATCGGGATCGCAAAGCGGGCTAAGGCTAAGCGGCTTGCGCTGGTTCACTTTGGAGCTGAGGTCTACAAATCCCTGGATGAACGCAAAGCGGTAGAAGAGGAGTTTGAGAAGATCTGCCCGGGACTCATTGCAGCAACGGACGGGCAGTCAGTTGAGATCTGATCGTCAGATCAGGTACATGTCCTCGGCAGCCCGCATCAGGTCATCGCGGAACTGCGGGGCGGCAATACTGATGATTGCAAGCGCCCGTTCGCGGGTTGACTTGCCCTTGAGGTTGACGATCCCGTGCTCGGTTGCCAGGTAATGGACGTCGGCACGCGGAGTTGTCACGACAGCGCCGGGCGGGAGCTGCGGGACAACACGGGAGATCGTCCCGCCTTTTGCCGTTGAGTAAAAGGCAAGGAATGATTTACCTCCCGGGGATGCAAACGCACCCCGTACAAAGTCCAGCTGGCCGCCGGTACCACTGAAGGTTGAACCCTCCAGGTGCTCGGCATTCGCCTGACCGAGCAGGTCCACTTCCAGCACAGAATTCACCGAGATCATATCGGGGTGTTTTGCGATGATCGAAGGTGCGCAGACATGCGATGACGGGTAGCTTTCCATGGCGGGGTGATCGTTCATGAACTCATACATCCGTTTTGTACCAGCCGCCGTGGTAAACACATGCTTGTGCCGGTGAAGGGGCTTTCTCTTGCCATTGGCGACACCACTCTCGACCAGATCGACCATCCTTTCGGTGAACAATTCCGAATGGATCCCGATGTCCTTGTGATGCGAGAGGTAGCGGGCAACTGCGTTGGGCAGGTTCCCGATCCCCAGCTGGATCGTTGCGCCATCGGGAATCATTGCAGCAATGGCCGGGCCGATGATATCGTCCTCGGGTTTTTGTGGGGAGTCGGGGAGCTCCATGAGGGGGACATGGTTCTCGATGACAGCAGTGACCTCCGAGATATGGATGAACGAATCGCCAAAGACGCGGGGCATGGCATTGTTGACTTCAAGGATGACCTTCTTTGATTTCCGTGCGGCGGTCGAGAAGTAATCATTCGCCGTCCCGAGGCTGAAAAATCCTGCCTTGTCCATGGGCGAAACCGTTGCCATGGCAACATCGACCTCCATAAAGTCAGAGATCAACCGGGGGATCTGGTGGAGATATGATGGCACGTGATAATTCAGCCCTACCCTGATCGAATCGCGGTCGGCGACTCCCACGAACCAGGAATAGTTTTCGATGGTATCGGCCAGGTCTGGAGAAAGGACGGTCGTTTTTGCATGATCGCGGGGCAGGAACGAGTACACTTTCAGGTCCCGGATCTCCCCCTGCCGTGCGCGGCCGGCTAGGGCTTCAAGAAGGGCGGGGGGTTGCGCAATGCTCATGCCATAGACAACGGTATCTCCGGAACTGACGAGTTTCATGGCATCGGCCGGGCTGGTCAGTTTCTTCTGGTACATCTGCTGGATCGATTTCATAAGAATATCACTGATGAATGGTAACTGGCTTCCGGGTTATATGGATTGCCGGGAAAAATTCCCCGTTCCGGAACAGGGCCGGTCACCCCGCGTGTGAGAAAAGAGTATTATTCGTTAATCTTCTTCAGCAGCCATGCCATGTTCTTGCCCAGCGTCTGCATGGTGGCAAGCCCTTCCTCGTCGCCGTTTACATCGCCCGGGGCAAGTCCGATCCCGATATTCCAGTAGGACGAGCCAGGGACAATCATCTGGCTGATGAAGAAGAAGTGGTTCATGGTGTCAAACGCGTGGATGGCCCCGCCCCTGCGGACGGCAACCACGGATGCCCCGACTTTGTGCCTGAACATGTCCTGGTTTGCCTTGGCAACAAAACCGGCACGATCGATCAGGGCTTTCATCTCGGTGGAGACATCCGTAAAGTAGGTCGGCGATGCAAGGATGATGCCGTCAGCCTCGAGCATCTTTTCAATGCATTCGTTGAGGATGTCATTGGTTATCGCACATCGCTTGTCCTGGTTGGTAAAACATTTCCCGCAGGCAGTGCAGCCGCGGATCTTTTTACCGGACAACTGGACCAGTTCCGTTGAGATCTTTGCTTTTTTGAGTTCCTTAAAGACCGTCCCGACAAGGATGGCAGTGTTGCCGTCTTTCCTTGCGCTCCCGTTGAATGCAACAACTTTCATCGTTCACCTGTATTGTGGTTGTTGGTATTCCGGGATAAAAACGGTGTTGCTAAAAAAACCGGTCCATGCTGTCTCAGTGCGCCATCTTATGAGCTCATACGCCAAATGGAGAAGCGATATGAATTCAAGAATCCAGTTTTCCGACTTTAACTTGTCAAAGGAAGTCGGTAAAGCTATCGAAGATATGGGCTTTGAAGAGCCCTCGCCTATCCAGGCACTCGCCATTCCACTCATCCAGGCCGGCCGCGATGTAACCGCCCAGGCCCAGACCGGGACCGGCAAGACTGCTGCGTTCGGTATTCCCGTCATTGAAAAGATCGATCCCACGAAACGCTGCGTGCAGGCACTCGTGCTCTGCCCGACGCGCGAACTCTGTATCCAGATCGCCGAGGAGTTCTCAAACCTCCTTGCCCACCTCTCCCGCATCACCGTACTGCCCATCTATGGCGGCCAGCCGATCGAGAGGCAGCTCAAGGCCCTGCATGCCGGCGTCCACATCGTCATCGGGACCCCCGGGCGTGTCATGGACCACCTCGACCGCCGGACCCTTTCGCTTGTTGATGTCAGGACCGTTGTCCTTGACGAGGCAGACCAGATGCTTGACATGGGATTCCGTGATGATATCGAGCTGATCTTAAAAAAGGTCCCGCAGGAACGCCAGACACTGCTCTTCTCGGCCACCCTTCCGCAGCCGATCATCGACATCTCAAAAAAGTTCCAGAACAAACCCGAGTTTGTCCGGGTCCAGTATGCCGAGCTGACAGTCCCCCAGATCGCCCAGTCATACATCGAGGTGCGGGAACGCGAGAAACTCGATATCCTCTGCCGGCTCATCGACCTTGAGGACCCGCAGCTTGCGATCATCTTCTGCAACACCAAACGCCGGGCCGAGGAACTCTCGGGAAAGGTGCGGGCCCGTGGCTACCGTGCCGATGAACTCCACGGGGACATGAAACAGTCCCAGCGCGACCGCGTCATGGGCAGTTTCCGCAAAGGCCAGATCGATATCCTCATCGCCACCGATGTCGCGGCTCGGGGAATTGACGTCGATGACGTGGATATGGTCATCAACTTTGATGTCCCGCAGGATGTGGAGTATTACGTCCACCGGATCGGCCGTACCGGAAGAGCAGGCCGGAGCGGAAAGGCGGTAACCTTCGTTGCCCACCGGGATTACACGAAGCTCCACGAGATCCAGAAATATGCAAAGATCCAGCTCTCGCGGATGCCGGTCCCGACCCAGAGCGATGTTGCCGAGACCCGCATCCGTTCAATGCTTGAGAAGGTCCGCGAGGCTGTCAGCACCGGCGGTCTTGAACCCTACATCAAGATGATTGAAGAGGAAGGTGAGGACAACCTTTCGGCAACGGAGATTGCCGCAGCACTCCTCAAGATCCAGATGGAACAGGGCAGCAGTAAATCCGAAGAGCCAAAACGCGAGGAGATCACGTTTGAAGACACCGGAGCAGAACCGGGTATGGTGAGGTTCTATCTTGCAGTTGGCCGCCAGCACAAGGTTGCCCCTAAGGATATTGTCGGGGCAATTGCCGGGGAGACCGGGATTCCAGGGAAGTCCATTGGTGCGATCAGGATCCTCGACGCTTGTTCCTTTGTCGAGATCCCAAAAGAGCATGCAGCCGAAGTCTTCACCATCATGAAAGAGCGGACAATCCGCAGCCAGCCCACGGGGATAGAACCGGCTGCCGGAAAGCAGCAGGGAAGACGATAATCTTTTTTTTTTATTTTACATTTCGGGTTTTCTTCACCACGGTTTCCCTGACCCCATGCGTCCTTCCGGGAAGCTATACCACAGCAGGCGGATGAGAAAAAAGAGAGCGGGCCTTACAGCCGTTTTACCGGCGCATTCTGTTCTGCTTCCCGCTCATTGATCCCATGGGCGATTCGCATCAGCCCCAGGACAAGCAGGTACATACCGAAGAGCAAGATAAAGATCTCAAGGCCAAGCGCGGGATTGAGCATGAAAAAAATCCCGAGCACACAGGAGAAGATGCCCAGCATGATGAAGATCATCCGCACCATCGTCTCGGCAAAGATGACGCCGATTCCGATCGCCAGTTCTCCGACACCATACAGGAGAAGGAAGAGGCCGGTGAGGATTCCAACCGATACCATGAGAAGCGAGGGGGCAATGATCGAGATGAGCCCGAGCAGGATTCCCAGGAGCCCAAGGCCCAGCACAACCCAGCGTGGCCAGCCGTCGGCTTCAATACAGAGTCCTTCGACAAGGAAAACCGCTGCAAGCAGGATGATGGCAAAGCCGGAAAGGGCAATTATGAGCTGCGTGGCAACACTGGACAAAAAGAGCATGAAAAGGCCGATTAGCACGCTCAGGATGCCAAGACCGATCATGGATTTCCACCGGACCGGATGTGGTTCATTCATGGTATATCCTCTGCGCCCCGCCACAGATAATTATTGTGGAGTGTAAAGACGGGGTGCAGGGGTTTTTTTCATTGTGGTGGTGGGGATAAACCTGATATGGTCTCCCGGGAAACGATTGCGCTATGAAAAAAGTCTTTGCAATTGCAGGCATGCTCGTGCTCTGCATGGCACTTGTCATCGCAGCCGGTTGCACCCAGCCGGCCAAGCCGGTAGAAACCCCGGTCCCGACAGCAGTTGAAACTACGGTTGCAGCAACCCAGGCAACACCGGTTCCGACAACCATCGAATCATCAAAACCTGAACCCACCCAGACCCTTCCGGATATGTGGAGCCTGGATGTCCAGGTGGAAGGAAATGGCGAGGCCATCAACCCCCAGATTATCACCACCATCCGGGGCGGAAAGGGCTTAAACTTCATCCTTGCAGTAGATGTCAAGGTAACCCGTCCTGACGGCAAGGTTGAGACCGGAACCATCCCCCGGCAGACCACCTTCCGGGTAGGCGACTCGGTCTCCCTGCCGGTCACATCCCAGATGGGCAACGTGAACCGTGTCGAGGTCTGGGCAACCAACCCGCAGGGTGAAAAGGTAAAGATCTTCGATGACTTCGTCCCGTTCAGGACTTACCACTAATCTTTTTTGCAGATCAATATACCCGGGGCAAAAGAGGAACCATCAGGTTCTTCGAAGAGGGCCTTTCCTGCTTTCTGCATTGGGAGATACCAGACATCGCCTCAGCGAGATTGGATAGACAGAGTGTCCCCCACAGGTTTTTCAGACAACACTTCTCTTGTCGCGATTCAGGTTTTTTCATGGTACGCAAGATGTATTTTTATTCTTCCGGGAAACATCCGCTCCTCACATGAGTTGTTGACCGGGTTTTTTTTAAACAGGGTAGTTATACCGGTACATGCAGGGTGCCGCGGGGGGGCCGGGCTGAGCCCTCCCCCCCTTCTTTTTTTTCATTGAGGCCGGCCCACCCCACCGTTGTTTTTTCCGGGCGATCCGGCCCCCCCACCCGGATCCGGGCTATCCTGTATGCTTACTCAATTTCAGGTAACACACGTATGCATGGTGCCACGGCGATAATTCACATGCGATCCTGCATCCGGGCAGGCCAAAAACCAGCATGCTACTCAATTCCGGAGTGGGGGGGCCGGGCTGAGCCCTCCCCCCCCTTCTTTTTTTCATTGAGGCCGGCCCACCCCCCCTTTGTTTTTTCCGGGCGGTCCGGCCCCCCCTCAGCACAGGCAGTCATGAGCAGGGGGGGGGGACACAATCTACGACGGGGGATTTGCAGTAAATGCTGAGAGGAAGGGGTAAGGGGCCGGGCCGGATTTTTTTAGGCTGGGGTGATGGCCGGGGCCGGCCCACCCTCCGTCTCTGCAGTTCCAGAGAGAAAACAGAGAGAGGGAAAAAACCCTGGAGCCGTTCTTCCACGGTTGAATCCTTTTTAACTTCTCCATCCCTGGACAGTGACAATTATGGGAAAAAAACGTTCCGGGAAGCCCGGGACGTGGATTTGTTTTTTTTGGGGGGGTTCAGGAGCACGAGGGAGTGGCTGCATGCCGGTACGCGCAGGCAAAGCCAAAATCCGGGAGGGGGCCTTACGCCGGGTTCCTGAAATGCAGGTGCTCAGGGAATAACCACTAACCCTGGCGAGCGGGAGCCCGATCAGGCATCGCTATTCTCGTGAAGTTTCGCGACATAGAAGGTAATGATCGGGATAAAAAGGCCGATTGCGATAATAGCATACCCGACCGGTTCATCGCCAAACGGGGGCATGAATGCAATCCAGATCCCATTGGCTATCACAAACAGGGCAATAAAACAACTGATCACCTTGATAATGGTCTCCATAGCTCAGTACACCTTCTCCTTGTTCATGGAATAGGGAGAGGGATATATTAATTCCTCGCAATGGATTACTCCCTGCGTTCCGGCAGGGTATAGTCTGCTGCTATCCGCAGGGTTTCAAAGGAGACCTTCTTGTGCTCAATTGCATCCCGAATCACCCGCTGGGTTCTTGAGAGATTTGCTGACCCCTGCTTGACATCCAGAAAAACAATCCGGATCTCATCGTTCTTCTCATCAGCAACACCGGTCAACCCGTCAAAGATCACGTAGTCAACCGGAGACCCAAGAAACCGTGCATCCGCAGGATGATACGCAAACTCCGGCAGGATCGGGGCCAGTTGTTCAGCAATCTTTCCCTTCAGGGTCGATCGCGAGCGTTTCACTGAATCTTTCCGGATCTCACCAGCGGCCTCAACTTTCCACGCATCCTGTTCTGCACGATACCGCGCTTCAAGAGTCAGCACCTGGGCCCGGACAAAGAGCCAGCCAAGGAAAAAACCGGCTGTAAGGGCAATAATGACGGGGACGAGAAGTTCTTCAGAACCCATACCGGTTCATGAGTCAGCGGATTATAACCGGTTTGTGCATGCGGGGTGAAGGTGCGCCGGATCGGTTTTTCTGTCAGGCATCGCAGAAATCTTTTAAACTGTCAACATCAATATGTTGACACATGCTTCTGCCCACGAACGAAAAACAGTTTGAGTTCTGGGCCCTGCGAAGGAGCGGCGTGCCGAATATCACCATCGCAAACCAGCTGGGGATTTCGCGGCAGGCAGTTTCACGGGCCCTGCTTCTCATGGACCAGCGGATTGAGTCCACCCTGCAGGAGATGGCGCATGCAAACCAGATCGCCATCGACCGGATCAACGCGGAGCGGGGTATCCTTCTTGGCCGCTCCATCCCGTTTGCAACTGCCGCAATCATTTTTGTTTCCCGGAAGCACGGCGTGCAGGTCTGGTACGAGCATGACGGCGACTGCGGCAGCTGCCAGCGTTACACGGAATGTATTGAACTGTTGTGGGATTACGCAGCCGAACTGGGAATCAAAATAAAGAAGACCGCGGACCCGACGAAAATGGCAGAAGAACTCTTTGAAAAAGTCAGGGAACTTGCATGACGATGAAACCGGATGCAGAAACAACTACCACTGGCCTTGGCTGGTGCCCCCATACCGCTCCCTCCCGCCAGAATACGAAGGGGAATCCATCCCGTAATTGCACTGCTGATAAAAAGGACAAGGCGCAAGGCCCGGTCTGGGCTCATGTGGCAATGCCGGACGGGTTCACCGCCCTTTCCCTCATTATCCTGTTTGCGACCTGTTTTGTCGGCGGATTCCTCTGGTGGCCGGCCCTGGTCCTGGGTATAACCGCCGCCGGTATCCTTACCCTGTGGGCCCGGTCAGACACAGGATCAGATAAGTGGAGGAATGCCTGATGGAGGCACTTTCAGAGCGGCTGAAAAAGATGGCGGGCTGGTGCCCCATGGCAGCTGCAGCACAAAAAGGAAACCAGCACCCGCGTGCTGTTGTGCCGCAGGCAAAGGCAGCCGATGCCGGGCCTGCGGACGGAAGGGCAGTCGTCTTCTCCTATCTCACCTTTGCGATGGCCGGGATCTCCTGGCTCGTAGCCCTTGCAGCCCTGCCGTACCTTCCCGACCAGATTCCCATCCACTGGAACTTATACGGCGAACCCGATGGATTCTCTGGCCGGTTTACGGGGGCGTTCGGCCTGCCGGCGATCATCACCCTGATAGCGATCCTCCTTATCGTCCTGCCCCGGTTCGACCGGATGAAAGATACCTTCAATGACTCCCGCGACATTTACGCGATCGTCACCTTTGCAACGATCTGCCTGCTCTTTGGTATCGAACTCCTCACCTTCCTCTCAACACTCGGCTTTTTCATCCCCATGGCCATCATCTTTCCGGTTCTCCTTGGTTTCTTCTTCATCGTCATGGGGGGCATGATGCCGCATGTCCGGAGGAATACCACGATCGGGTTCCGCCTTCCCTGGACAATCCGGAGCGACCCGGTATGGGTGGAGACGCACCGGCGGGGAGGGCCGATTATGGCTGCCGCCGGTATCCTGATCGTGCTCGAAAGCACGGTTGCCGGGGTATGGGCCATGCCCCTTGCATTCGGGATAATCATGGTTACATTCGGGTACATTATCATCTGGTCCTGGCACTTCTCACGATCCGAAGCGGCCTGCGGGGGAGA
>JAAZNH010000133.1 GCA_012798365.1 Methanomicrobiales archaeon
AGCATCTTCCGGTGAACCCCTGGTCGTCATCGGGGCAATTGGACTCGCTGCCCTCGTGATTGGCGTCCGCCGGCCATAAGATCCATTTTTCCTGCCACATCACCCGGCGGCCCGGTTCCGGCCCGGGATGAATTTTCAGGTGCACCAGCTCGGATTCTGGAGAAATACAAAAGCCGGGCACTGAAAGGACATCCTAATGAACCCGGGTCAAACCCGGAATGCTGCGACAAATGGTGATAAAGAGAGCGCGGACGCGTTATCCGATATAACTGAGTTCCTCGTCCTTGTGCTGCTCGCTCTCGACGAGGTTCTCGATGGCCTTCTCCATCTCGGCAGCCCGATCGTTGAGGTTTGTTGGATCAACCGGAATTTCAATCAGGTTTGCAAGGATTCCAAGGACGCTGGACGCTGCCATCGGGTCAACCAGGTACCCGCTTGTCTCCCCCATGAGGCAGACTGCATCGATCTCCCGGGGTACAGCAAGGGCAAGAATCAGGCCGGCAGCGCCGACAATCCCGCCACCGGGCTCGGGCCGCTGGAACATCACGCCGGCTGCTTCCAGCTGCTCACGGAGCTCCGGGCGGTTGACAGCGCCAAGGACCCGGGGCTCATTCACGAGGTGGCCCACACCAAATCCGCCCAGCGTATAGATGCGCCGGACACCCAGCTCCTTTGCAACATCGCAGTAGAAGTCCGCAAGGATATAATGCCCTTCGCCCGAAGTGCTCTGGTGATCCCCGACAAGGAAGATGATGTCTTTTGCCGGAGTCCGGCAAAGGAACAGCTCATTGCGGGAGAGGCGGGCGGTCCCGTCCTCGTCAAGGATGACCTGTGGGGGGAAATACAGGGATGTAATCTCGCCGATCTTCTCAGCGCCGAGCGCCTGGATCATGTACTCGGCCACGAGTTTTCCGACCTGCCCGATGCCCGGAAGCCCTTCGATCAGGATAGGTGCATTCAGCGTCTTGTCAGCAAAAGAGTCCAGGTACCGGATACTGATATCCTCAATCATGGTTTGCCAGCCTGCGATATTTCCCGTACTTGTCTTCGGGAGAGAACCGGGCCGGGTGGGCAACTGCAGTAGGCTTCCCGCAGGCCGGGCAGGTCAGCGAAAGAGTATAGATATGGTCTGCCGGGCAGCACCGGATCCGGCCGCTCATTGACTCTTCCCGGACTTCGGTTTCTTGACGAGCTTGCCCTCGCCGCCTGCCTTCTCCACAACTGCGATCGCGGCATTGGCGGCCTTCTCGATAGCCTTCTCGGCTTTCTTGTAATCGGGGGCGATGACCTTGATGCGGTAGGTCGGGGCTCCCAGGTAGAGGAGCTCGACCTCGACACCGCCGGTCTTCTGCTCGGCGCCGGCTTTCTTGAGGGCGTTCCTGATGACCGTGATGCCATCCGGTTCATGGCAGGTCAGGTGCAGGTGCCCGGTGACCTCGACATGGGGCACCTTGACATTCTCACCGGCAACCTTCACAAGGGTCTCGCCAACCTTTTTGGAAAAGCCGAGTTTTTTGAGGGTTGGTTCGGGGTCAACAACGAGATCTTCAAAGACCGGGTAGAACGCCCCGTATTTCTTGTAGATCGTATCTTCTATGTCGGGAAGAGGGGCGCCGGCCTGTTCTGCAACAAAACCAAGCCACTTCTGGGCCTTGCTCTCGTTCTTCCACTCGCGGATCTTCTCGCGGCGCTGGTGCTCGTTGACATCCTTTAAGGAGAGATCAATGTGACCACGGGTCTTGTCCACATTGAGGACCTTGCAGACAATCTTCTGGCCCTCGCGGATGTGGTCACGGATATACTTGATCCAGCCGGTTGCAATTTCAGAGATGGGGATGAGCCCCTGGCGGCCCTTGTATTCGTCAAGGGAGACGAACGCAACAAAGTCCTTGACGTTTTCTACCGTACAGACAACTAATTCTGATTCCTGGGGCCACTCTCTGTCCTGCATGGCGGAGATCCTTACTGGAGTTCCTGGACGATCTCGGCCTTGAGGTTTGCCTTGCCACCGGTGGGAGTTGCGAGGTCGCGCCCGCAGACTACACACTTGACAACGGTGCTGGCCTTCTCGAAGATGGTCTGCTCGTTGTCACAGTCGGGACACTTTACCTTGAAAAACTTGCTCCGGTTTTCCCTGATTGTGCTTACCATAACTAATCTCACTCCGTAAGTTCGAACTTTGCTACACGGTATCCCTTGCGGAGGTGCGCCTTCTTGCAGGTCACACAGCGGTACCGGACATTGATCTTCTTGGTCGGCTTGTCGCCACCGGGCACTTTTGAGAACTTGCCGCGGTTACCAACATGGCCCCTGCGGGCCTTCTGGCGGTCAATCCAGTGGAGGCCGGTCGTCTTACCTTTCTTTACTTTCTCAACCTCGTGCTCCTGGTGGCTCCTGCAGAAGGGGCAGTAGGTTGTAAATTTTGCTGGCATCTTCATGATAAATTTCACCGATAGTCCTGGCTGTCGAATACCTATATTATTTGCAGACGTTGATATTTAAGACTATGTTGCGCTCGGAGAGAACCGCCGCGTTCCGCTCAGGAAGCGTCACTATATCTCCCTTTGAGAGACTATAAACTCTCCCATCGACTCCCATGAAACTCTCCATGTCCGCAAGCGCCCGGACAAGGGTGCAGGGGTGGACAATCGGGCTTTTACCAGGGGCGGCTACAG
>JAAZNH010000134.1 GCA_012798365.1 Methanomicrobiales archaeon
AAAAGTTCTGAACCGTGATTGTGCACAAGGCCTGCTGCCATTGCAGGGAGGGGGGCCGGGCTGGGCCCACCCCCCCAAATATTTTTCCGGCTGGGTTGGCCCTCCCCCCCGGCATTTTTGTTGGGGGGGAGGGCTGAGCCCGGCCCCCTCCCAAAAAACGTGCGAATCCAGCCTTCGAAGATCGCTGATGCGATCTTCTCTCAGTTCACCCCTTCGGGGTTCACCTATCAGAACCAGCTTTCAAGGGTCTTCTGTCCGGCCTTGACCGTGAACCCTTCCAGTGACTTGTTGATCCGCTCGGGCGAGAAATCGAAATTGTCGCAGAGCATCTTCCGGATCCCTTCCGCATCCGGGTGTCCCGCGGCAAGCGCATAGTCATCGGTCACGGGCGGATGGAGGAACATCTCCATCACGGGTGCCGGGTCAAAGTCCGGCTGCTTCTCTTTGAGTTTCGCCTCGAACCCGCCTTTCAGCACGATCTTGAGGCCGGTCTTTGCGCCAACGCCTTCCACCCCCGGGTTGAAATCTGTACCGGTAAGAATACCGATCTGGATGAGCTGCTCCCGCGTGAGTTTCAGGCCGGCCAGGGTCTCGGCAAGCACGATCCGCTCGGGGCTGACCGTGACCTGCCGGCCCCGGATCTTCCGTTTACCGGAGACCGTGAGGTTCCGGACAAGCATGGGGGCACCAAAGAGGAGTGTATCATAATCCTGCGAGACCACGTACCGGGCATCACCTTTTGCCACCATGTACGAAGCCTGCGCTTCGCCCTCGCCGGGCGCCTGCACGACCGGGACGCCCATTAGCCCGAGGAGTTCCTTGGAGGTGGCAATGATGGTGTCATCGACCCGGGTCGAGGACCGGGCCTGCTTATAGGCCTCTTCCTCGTCGCCCCGTTCGATTGCTTCTTTCCATTTCTGCCCGGCAGCATCGCGCAGCTTCCGGCGCTCGTCAATCGTCGCCTTCTTGAGCGGGGTGGGTTTCCCGTCAAAGACAAAGACCGGCTTTATCCCCTTCTCCATGAAACTGGAGACCCGGAAGAGAAGGCCCGAGAGATGGGAGGTGACCCGGCCCTTCGTGTCCATCAGGGGCGTGCCATCCGGCTGCCGTATGATCGTCAGGAACTGGTAGAGCGCGTTGTTGGCATCGATAACCGCGATTCCTGAAAGAGCGTCCCAGGTCACCGGTGTTTTGTAATCCGCAATGATATCCCGTAATGCAACACCCATGGCATCTCACCTGTCAGCGTTTCTCTTATTTGTAGGCACGCCGTGACATTTCGGCAACGAGCTCATCGAGATGAGAGATTGCAAGGTCGTACTTGCCAGCCATCCGGTCCGAGATCTCCTCAAGATTGCTCCGCATGGTCCGCTCGCGGGCATTCATGGCCTGCTCCACTTTGCGCATCTTGATTTGAAGCGAGAGGAAGAGGCCGCCAATCGCAAGCATCATCAGGGCAGCAGCAAGGGCAACCGTGATGTCCTGCCAGAAACGCAGAATGAGAACAACAGTGGAGACAACCATGACAACGGTGAGGAGGATATCAATCCAGTATTCGCGGAGATCCATGCTTTTAGATAATGAAAGCACCTTAAATTAATCTACCTGAATACCCGGGAGATACCAGCCGTGGACAAAAAGAACCTCATCCCCCTCCTTGCAATGCCGCTCCTTTTGCTCGCTGTCGAGTTCGGGGCTCTCCTCGTTTCCCTGCCCGTGCAGGCATCCGGCATCGTTGCCTTTGAAGATCCCTCTTCGATGGAGAACCCGGTCATCTTCATTGCAATCCTCCTCGGGTTCACGCTCTTCTTACTGTTACTCATAAAATATGGGAAACGTGAATGGATTTCAGCAATCATTGTCCTTTCCATCTTCTTGACGTTCATCTATATCTTTTCGGCACTAGTCCACATGATCACAAGCGATCCGATCCTTTCCCCCGTTATGGTCCTCATAGTATCAACTGTGGCAACTGCACTTATCAGATACTATCCCGAATGGTACGTGATCGATTCACTGGGTGTGCTGATCGGTGCCGGTGTTGCGGCTATCTTCGGCGCATCGCTTGAAGTCATCCCGGTCGTGATCCTGCTTGCAATCCTTGCAATTTACGATGCAATTTCCGTGTACAAGACCAAGCACATGATCACGCTTGCCGAGGGTGTTGTGGACCTCAAGACCCCGATCCTCTTTGTCATTCCCAAGCGCCGGGACTACTCGTTCATCAAAGAGGGAATCGGGAAACTCCAGAACGATGACGCTGTAGCGGAAGGCAGCGAGGCAAAAGAGGGCGGCAGCGAACGGGCTGCTTTCATCATCGGCATGGGCGACCTGATCATGCCCTCCATCCTCGTGGTTTCGGCAAACGTCTTTTTGAAGAGTGCAAAGTATGGCGGGTTCATCAACCTGCCGGCGCTCGGTGCGGTCATTGGTTCGGTTGCCGGCCTTGTTGTCCTGCTCTATTTCGTGATGTCCGGCAAGCCGCAGGCCGGCCTGCCGCCCATCAATGGCGGGACGATCCTCGGGTTCCTGGTCTGCTGGGCTGCGACCGGGTGGGCGTGAAGCAGCCCCCCTCCAACCAGATCCTCCACGGGGACGGAGGATACCGTGAGCCTGCCCATGGGGGGATGCCCGGCCCCGATCCCTGTTTTTTGGCAATCCGGGGCTGAAATGACCTCCGGAGCCGGGGGACGGACCGGCCTGAATGGGTGTTTTTCGGGGTCTGTTTTCCCGAATGCCGAGTATAATCTTCCGATTGGGGAACCGGGGCGGTTTTGGTAAATACGGCCGGCCTGTATAAACCTGTTGCAGGCCGAGATGTGCCCTCCGATCGTATCGCAGGAAAGGGCCTGGAGAACGATGGTGGCGGTTTGGTCTGCGGCCCGGGCGATCTTGCCACAAATCACAATAAAATCCCGGACTTAACGCCACCGTAACCGAATTAAGTGCCGGACTTAACACCACCATAACCATATTAACTTCCGGATTTAACTATACTATACTGTGGACAAGGACTACCTGATACGGCTCATCCAGGAATATAATCCCCAGATCCAGGGCACAGCAGCCCCCGTCCCGGGAACGCGGCGCGACCTCTATGCGGAGATTGAACCGTGGATGAAAAAGAAACAGGCTATTGCCCTTGTCGGCCTGCGGAGGATTGGGAAGACAACGCTCATGCGCCAGCTGATGGCAGGGCACCCGGGGACTTGTGTCTTCTTCTCGTTCGATGAAGAGGAGGTCCAGAAAAAAGAAGTGCTGATCTTCGTGATCGATTACGCCATCGTGACCCTGCACGCTGCCAGTCTTTTCCTTGATGAGATCCAGTATGTGGATGACTGGGAAGGGATCCTCAAGCGCTACTATGACCAGAAAGCAATCAAGATTGTTGTCTCGGGTTCTGAGTCGCTGGAGATCTCCCGCGCCAAAGCAGCTCTGGCCGGCCGGCTGGTTACTTTTCATCTTACCCCGCTCTCGTTCCGGGAATACCTTCGGTTGAGGAATATCGATGTGAGGGACGGGCCGTATGCACTGGATGATTTTTCCTCCATGCAAGTGCTGTACCGGAAATCCATCACGCAGAAGGAATTGTTCGAGCACGAGTTTGCCGGGTATCTTTACAAGGGGGCATTCCCGGAACTTGTGCAGGAAGAAGACCCGGTGGTAATCCGGAAATATATTCATGATCTTGTTGTCCGGAAGATCATTTACCGGGATATCCCGGCGATATTTGACATCCGCCGTCCGGACCTGCTCTTCGAGTTGTTCCGGTATGCGTGCGGCACATCGTCCCAGCTGTTCGATATCCAGAATCTTGCCCGTCACTTCGGGGTCCATGCAGAGACCGTGGCAAATTATCTCTGGTACCTGCGGTCTGCATTCCTCATCCGGATCAGCGAACCATATTCAAAGAGCCCGGCCCTGCGGGCACGGAGGAACCGGAAACTGGTGGTTGCCCATCCCGCCATGGCATGTGCCGTGCTCGGGTACACCGGAGAACATCTCATCGGGCAGGTACTGGGGCAATATGTCGAGACGCTCTTTACCGGCCGGTATTTCTGGCGTGATCGCCAGAAACATGAAGTTGATCGCGTTATCGAAACTCCAGCGGGTCTTGTTCCGGTTGAAATCAAGTACCAGACTCGAATCAGTGCGGCTGATATCCGGAACCTGCTCATCTTCATGGAAGAGTATGCGGCCGGCACCGGGATCCTGATAACTAAAGACCTGTTCGATGAGAAAACCGTTGATGGCCGGAAGATCCTGTACATTCCGGCCTGGCTTATCCTCCTTGCCGATGATGGCCGGTTGCAGGGACCGGAGCCGGAATAATCCCGTGCGGAATCGGGTTATCGAACGTCCCTTCTGGATAACCTGTCCTCGCTGACGAAAAACCGGGTACCCTGCCCCATAGGGGGGGTGCCGGGCCCCGATCCCTGTTTTTTGGCAATCCGGGGCTGAAATGACCTCCGGAGCCGGAGGACGGACCGGCCTGAATGGTTGTTTTTCGGGGTCTGTTTTCCCGAATGCTGAGTATCAGCTTCCGATTGATGAACCGCGGCGGTTTTGGTGAATCCGGCCGGCCTGTTTAAACCTGTTCTAAGTGTAAAAACAGCATCCGGTCAATGGGCAGTCCAGGACCCGGGTGGGCATGAGCCGGATCAGCAGTCCGGAAATTTCCGGCTTGTTGGGGTTTTAGCCACTGGGGGCCCGGGGGGGTTTCATCACTTTCTGGAGTTACGAGAGAAACCAGTGTTTTCATGTTCGGTAAATAAATTTTGTAATTTTAATTTTAATAAGGGTTTTCTACCCGTGGTCTGCAGTTACCTGACAGGTTCGAACGGTGATCCACCATACGGACTATGGTATCATTTGCACCATATTCTCAGGAAAAAGGGGAAAAATCACAGGAATTTCCGGCATCATGGCTGTAAACCATCATTCCGGAACAACATCCGGGAAAAAAAGAAAAAAAATTATTCCTGTGTCCGGGGCTTCCGCGGTCTCCGGATCCGCTTGCGCTTCGGCCGCCCGGTCATCGGGTCGATCTCCAGCGCCTCCTCTTCATGCACGATCGGCGCCCGGATGTCAACCATGCGCTGCTCTTCTGTCCGCTTCGGCTTTTGCTCAAGAACGGATGTCAGCACCGCATCGACACCGTCGCCGGATTGCGTTGACATGGTCGTGTATCCTTCCGCGGTCGTGAGGTCGGACTTGTTTGCAACAACGAGGACCGGCACACTCACCATGCCTTTGACTTCTTCAAGGAGACTGAGCTGGACCTCCATCGGGTACCCGCAGTGCTCTGAAGGGTCAATGATGAAGAGGATCACGCTTGCGATATTCATCATCGCCGAGAGCGCCTGCTTCTCGATCGCGTTACGCTCTTCTGCCGGCCGGTCAAGGATGCCGGGCGTGTCAACGAACTGGACTTTCCCCCGGCCGATATTCCGGTGCCCGACGATGATCCCTTTGGTCGTGAACGGGTACGAGGCAATTTCCGGCTCGGCCGATGAGACCCTGCGGATGAAGGAGGACTTCCCCACGTTGGGGTATCCCGCGATGACGACCGTGAATTCATCTTCAATATTGGGGAGCTGCCGCAGGCCGTTTCTCACGTCATTGAGGAAATGGAGGTCCTTATCGATCTGGTGGACCATGGAGGCAAGCCGGGCAACCGCCCGCTTGCGCACAATCACGTTGTCCTCAGCCTTGCGGGACTGGAGCACCAGCTGGTTTCCCACCATCTTAGTGTGCTTTGCAGCCCACCCGACAGCGCCAAGCGACTGTTTTATCCGGTCAAGGCCGAAGAGGATGTCAGCCATCTCGCGGTAAAAGGGCGGGAGTTTCTCGAACTCCGGAAATCCCCGGATGATATAGACCATCCGGTCATGGATTGCCGCACCCACCGCCCGGACAAACTCCGTGTTGGCGCGCTCCCGGTTGCTCTTCTCGGCCATCTTCTTTGCTGCCCGGCGAAAGCTCCTGTCCAGGATCTCATCCGCTGTCGGTACAGTCGGCATTTTTTCGAATTCCACAAATCTCCAACCTATATATCCATGGACGGTCATACGGATTATCGTTATGGACCTGTCACTCATCCAGCGCGATATTCTCATCACCTTAATCACCCTCTATCACCAGCATTCCCACTCCATCAAAGGAGAAGAGATCGCTGACAGGATCCACCGTAATCCGGGAACCGTGCGCAACCAGATGCAGGCCCTCAAAGCCATCGGTCTTGTTGACGGCGTACCCGGTCCGAAAGGCGGTTACATCCCGACCGCGCTTGCCTACAAGGAGCTGAACCTGAACATTAAGGGCAGCGATTATGATGTCCCGATCAGCAGGAATGGCGAGGTTGTTGAGGGTGCCAGCGTGCAGGAGATTGACTTCACCACGCTCTGCCACCCGGATATCTGCCATGCGGTAATCAAGCTCTTCGGCAGCACCCGGCTCTTCGAGATAGGCGACAAGATAACCATCGGACCTACCCCGGTCAACAAGCTGCTGATCCGGGGCGAGGTCTTTGGCAAGGATGAGGGAAAACAGTCCCTGCTCATCGCCACCTCAGAGATGATCTCGCTTCCCAAGCGGCCGATCCGGGAGTACATGTCAAGCCCGCTCATCTCCCTGCGCAGCCTCGATACGCTGCAGGACGCCCTGCTCCTCTTCAACCACCGGCATATCCACGGGGCGCCAATCGTGGAGGATGACATCCTGCAGGGGATCATCACCATGAGCGATATTGCCTCGGCTATCGAGAACAACCTGCCGCTCTCGACGCCGGTCTCGGAAGTGATGACTGATGAAGTGGAGGAGATTGGATCTGACGTCCGGCTCTTTGAGGTCATAAAACGGTTCAAGGAACTGGAGATCGGCCGGCTTATCGTTGTCGAGAAAGGAAAACCTGTCGGGATCCTCACGCAGTCGGATGTAATCCGGGTTTTTCCCTCGTTGTAGTCTTCGGGTAAAATTCGGAATATCTTTAGATGATCGAGGACAATCCTAGTGGGAGGAATCAATTCCCATGTCAGAATTATCACAGGCTGCCGTTGAGCGGATTATCAAGAAGAGTGGCGCCGAACGGGTTAGTGCAGATGCCACCGAAACTCTAGCAGAACTGATGGAAGAATACGGGACGTTCCTTGCCCGGGAAGCCAAGAAGATGTCCGACCACGCCGGGCGTAAGACCCTCCGGGGTACAGACATCAGAATGGCTGCTGAAATGTTCAAATAACGCTTATTGTCTTCCTGTTTTTAAAAAAGCCTCAAATTTTTTCCCCAATTTAGAACATTTTAAATATTTATACGTCGTCAATTTTTTTATGACTCGTGTATTTGCCCGAAGCCTTTCACGCAAGAAGATTATGAGCAATGACGGAAAGCTTATCGGAACCCTCAAGAACATCCGGGTGGACTTCGATTCCGGCCAGGTCCAGGAGATGCTCATTCACCCTGACCAGACGTTTGACACGTCCAATTATGACATGGAAGACGACAAGATCCTCAAGGTTTCCTTTGAGGCAGTCAAGGACATCAAGGACTATATCGTGGTTGACCGCTACCTTGCGCGGAAATAATACGCTAGAAAAATTTCCTGACGGCGTCTGAGAACCCGTCACCATACTTTTTTTCCGATATATAGTGTGCTATCGCTTTCAGTTCGGGGTGGCCGTTGGCCGGCGTTGCTGATGCGCCGGCGGTTGCCAGCATCTGGAGATCATTGCAGGAATCCCCGATGGCAAGGAAATCGGCAGGTTCCAGCCCGAGCCGGGGGGCAAGGGCGGCAAGGGCCGTGCCTTTGTTTATCCCGGGCGTGTGGAGATGGATGGCAAAACCGGTGTCCAGCACTTCAACAGGATGGCCGGCAAGAACCTGGCGCACCTCATCGACCGGGACGGTCCGGGCAAATGCCTGGTCAGCATACCGGTAACCCGGACTGAAGAGGTCAAGCTCAATGCTTTTGTTCCGGAAATGTGCCTGCACTGCTGCAAGCGCCTCTTTCACCTCAGCCTGGTTGCCGTTCACGACCAGTTCCCCGGCAAACCCGATCCGGAAAACCCCGCCATTCTCAGCAATGAAAGTGCCGTCATTGCCGATCATCCGGCAGAAGGCATCCATAAAACAGGGGGAGTTGCCGCTCGCAAACACAACGCAGATCCCCCGGTCAACAAGTGAGCGGATCAGGTCGATGGACCCGGTGTGGACCCGCCGGTCCGGCCCGGTCAGGGTCCCGTCAATATCCGTGAGGAGTGCTTTCAACACGATTTGAGACCAGCCTCTTCCACCATGAACGGTGCTTCGCCTTCGGGCAGGTTGGGGCTGTCAACGAGACGCGCGATTCGTTTGCCGCCTTTGCTCTTGCGCAGGTAGAGCCGGAAGGTTGCGGTGTGGCCGACAATGTTGCCACCGATCGGCTTGGTCGGGTCCCCGAAAAAGACTGCGGGGTTTGACATGACCTGGTTGGTGACAAGGCCGACGGCATTGTGCTCGTCAATGAGCTTGAAGAGCTCGTGCATGTGCCGGTTCAGTTTCTGCTGGCGTGCGGCAAGGGTACCACGGCCGGCATATTCGGCACGGAAGTGGGCGGTCAGCGAGTCGATGATGAAGAGCTTGACCGGCTTGTCGCTGCCCTTGAGCTCGGTTGCGAGCTCGCGGGAGTTGTCGATGAGCAGCATCTGGTGGTCGGAGGTGTGGGCCCGGGCGATATGGATATTGTTTAAAAATTCCTGGACATCCGGGACATCATCCACGCCAAGACCGTTGACCATCTGCTCGATACGCTCGGGACGGAAGGTGTTCTCGGTATCGATATAGATTGCACTGCCGTCAAGGCCGCCAAGGTCCACCGGCAGCTGGACGTTGACTGCCATCTGGTGGACGATCTGGCTTTTACCGGAACCGAATTCACCATACATCTCGGTGATGGCCTGGGTCTCGAGACCGCCGCCGAGCAGCGTGTCGAGTTCCGGGACCCGGAACGAGAGTTTCTTAACATCCTTGCGTGCCTCAAAGATGTCCTTTCCGGTCTTGAACCCGCCGACATCGGCTGCTTCGCGGGCTGCCTTGATGATCTTCTTGGCGGTTGACTCGGAGATCTCCGAGACTTCCGAGAGTTCGGCCGGGGATGCGGTTGCAATACTTTCAACGGACAGGTAACCGGCTTCCCGGAGCTTGTCTGCAGTGCTCGGGCCAACGCCCGGTAAATCTTCAATTTCGAGTGGTCCTTCAGCCATTTCTTATAACACTCCTATGGCACAACAAGATGTAAAAGACTAGTGTATAAACCCCTACGCGTGCGCAGGGTGAAAGTGAACCGCATTACCGGGCCAGCGAATCCCGGAACTGCCGGATAGAAGCGAGGATCGCACCGGCGTCCAGTTCTATCGCGCTGATCTCTTCCGGGATGATCCTGCTGCCGGAGAGGATGCCGGCAACCGCAACTTCACTGCCGTGGACAAATTCCCCTTCCAGCAGGTACCGCCGGCTGCCGTCATCGAGGAACCAGCACCCGGGACCCTCGATGATGGTACCGGTGACACTGACCGGCAGAGTACCCGCCTCCGGAACCCGGAAGGTGCTTCCCCGGCCCACCCCGAGTTCGATGCCCCCGAACCGCCCGGCCTTTGCCGAGGCATGGTAGACTTCGATGGTATCGCCGCATTTCAGCGGGACCAGGGCATTATCGCCCCACAAGACGATCCGCAGCTCGTCCTCCCCATCCCCAAGGAGGACGTTTCTTACCCACGAAGCTGAGCCGTTTTTCGTCGTGAACGAGCGCGGCTGCCGGACCTGCCGGATGGTGCCCAGGACTGAAAAGATCCCGCTGTCGCTGACCTTTGCAAGGGGGGTGAAGGGTACCACAATAGTCGTATCAGCAGGGGTAACCGTGCTCTTGTCATCCAGACTGAAATTGCGCCCCTCCCCGCGCCCCGTGGGTTTTGCATTCGTGATATGGACCGCCGTGCCGGCGGCATATTCCCCCAGCAGTTCCGGACTCCATGCAACAAGCCGTGCTGTGCCGTCCGCATCCCCGATGACAGCCTCGATCATCTCACCGGTTGTTCCGTCGCGCTTGGTGAAGGTGCGGGGAGGTTCTACCGCGAGCAGGATGCAGTCAAGATCAACCGGCTCGTTTGAAAGTCCGCCGGCTGCAGGAACCGTGCAGGTGATCTCAACGCTCACTTTGCGCAGGGCAAGCGCATAGATCTCCTGCATCCGTTTTGGCGGGTGGCGGCCGATAACTTCCAGAACTTCACCAATCTCGGTATCGAGGACCGCCCCGGCTTTCTGGTCCCAGAGGACAAGACGGGTCGTGCCGGTCTCGTCTGACAGGAGCAGCGTGGCAACCCAGCCCTTCTCACCATCGGCCCGGTCAAACTCCTTAGGCTCGGTCTTGTCAATGACTTTGCCAAAAAAGGAAAAGAGGCTGGATTTGGCATGCAGCCCCCTGATTTTCACGTGCTCCCGGCCCAGTTCGCTGACCACCATCATGGCCGCAGTCGGTTCATCGACAAGGTCGCCGCAGTGCTCAATCTTCTCTGCTACGCGCCGTTCGAATTCTTCTTTTGAAATGAGATCATCGACCAGCGCGTAGTGAAAGAGCACAGGAGTCTCCGTTTACTTCTGCCACGCAGGGCGTTCATATGCGGCTGTGTGTTTCCCGGGAGTCCCTTCCCGGTACAGGGAAGTTCTTTTTTGTACTCCGGTCTGTTCCGGAGCCCATGGCGGCCGGTCGACAGGCAGGTTGCTTTTATGGGTGCTGAACTGGTGTACGTATCTCAAAGTTTCATCTTCCGCATCCGTTCGATGGCTTCCTGTATGCGTGCAACAGGACGGGTGATGGCAAACCGGACATAGCCGTCGCCACCGGCACCGAACCCGACGCCCGGCGTTGAGACAATGCCTGCCTCCGTGAGGAGGCGGCCGGTGAATGCCATGCAGTCCTTTGCCGGGACCCAGACATAGAAGGTTGCCTTGGGCACCGGGACATCGAACCCGAGGTCCTTGAGACCTTCGCAGAGGACATTGCGGCGCTCCTGGTAGATGTTACAGGCATCCTGCACGCAGTCCTGTGAGCCGGAGAGGGCCGTGATGGCGGCATGCTGCACTGCGTCAAAGACACCGGAATCGACATTGGTCTTGACCCGGCCAAGGCCGGCGATGATCTCCGCATTACCTACCGCCATACCGACACGCCAGCCGGTCATGTTGTAGGTCTTGGAGAGTGAGTGCATCTCGATACCGACATCCATGGCGCCTTTTGTCTCGAGGAACGAGGGGGCCCGGTAGCCGTCGTACGCGATCTCGGAGTAGGCATTGTCGGAGACCACAATGATATCGTTGTCAGCGGCATAGTCCACCACTTCCTTGTAGAAGCTCGCGGGGGCAATGGCTCCGGTCGGGTTGTTCGGGTAGTTGATGTACAGGATCTTTGCTGCCTTTGCGACCTTCTTCGGGACCGCTGAGAGGTCCGGGAGGAACTTGTTCTCCCGGGTAAGCGGCATGTCATGGACGTTTCCTTCGGCAAAGAGCGTGCCGGTCCGGTACACGGGGTAGCCGGGGCTCGGGGCGAGGACATAGTCGCCGGGGTTGACAAATGCCTCGGCTATGTGGGCGATCCCGTCCTTTGAACCCATGAGGGCAAGTACTTCCTTGTCGGAATCGAGCCTGACGCCAAACCGCTTCTTGTACCATCCGGCAACGGCCGCCCGGTAGGCCGGCATGCCGGCGTAGTCAGGGTAGTGGTGGTTATTTGGGTCCTTTGCTGCAGTGCAGAGGGCATCCACGATATGCTGGGGAGTTGCGAGGTCAGGGTCACCGACACCGAGATCGATGAGGTCGACACCTTTTTTTCGCTGTTCGGCTTTCATCGCGTCGATCCTTGCAAAAAGGTACGGCGGAAGGTTGCTCATGCGGCTTGCGTACATAAGTACCAACTATTGGAGCCCGGCGGTTTAGAATTTAACCCCATGGGGTGGAAGATGACTTCCTGCGCGCCCGGCACCGGAAAAGCATCCTTATGTGCCAGCAGGATTAACCTCAGCCCATGGAGAAGAAGAGCCACAAGAGCGTGGAATGCGGGGCAAAGACCTGCGTGATATACTCGACTGTCCCCCCGTCCCGGTCCCGGGACCTTGCAGGGCGGCTTTTGGAAAAGAACCTGGTTGCCTGCGTAAACATCACGCCGGTCCGGTCCTTGTTCCGGTGGAACGGCGAGTCCTGCGATGAGGAGGAGCACCTCCTTATCATGAAAACGCGCTCTGACCTTGCGGATGAAGTAATCCGGGCCCTCAAAGCCATGCACCCCTATGAAGTACCGGAGATCATTGCCCTTCCCGTCATCGCCGGCTACGTGCCCTACCTGAACTGGGTGCGGGAACAGACGCGGGAACCATGATCCATATCCATCACGGCATCCAGGTCTCTGGTGGCGTTGCCCGGAAGACTGAGGACCCGGTGGTCATTGAAGACCGCTTCGATCTCTTCCTGAACGACACGCTCGTTACCGGAATAGTGGCAAGCCGCGACCAGCTCCGGGAACTGGGCGCAGGCTACCTTGTCAGCGAAGGCATCGTCCGCTGCGTGGACAAGGTTACTGTTGACGGAAATCGCATCCTTGCCTGGTCCGATACCGGCTGTGACCTGCGGGTGAAACCGAGGGTTACCGGTTCCTCTGGCGGCACCAGTTTTCTCGTTAGTCTGCCCCGCGTGGAATCGGATATCAGCCTCACCCCCGCAGAAGTGAGTGCCGTGACCGGCGAGATCGAGACCGAGCTCTGGAGAAAGACCGGTGGCGTCCACTGCTCGGTCCTCTTCCGGGACAACCGGCTGATTGCCAAGAGCAGCGATGTCGGCCGGCACAATACTGTTGACAAACTGGTCGGGTATGCAGTCCTGAACGACATTGACCTCTCCCGCTGTGTCCTTGGCTGCACCGGCCGCCAGCCGGAGGGGATGGTGAAAAAATCCGCCCATGCCGGGATCCCGGTCATCGTCTCGCGGGCCGCAACCACGGACAAGGGCATTGCCACGGCTGAGGCTGCCAACATCACGCTGGTCGGCTTCTCCCGCGCGGACCGGTTTACGGTCTATACCCATCCGGAACGGATCCGGGGTATCGGTGACGGGAAACCGTGAACCCTGCCCGGCCCCTGCTACAAGCGCTAAGGTTATTTCGCTGTGCAGGCTAAGAACAGGGTACACACTGCACATGGCAGGGGATTCCAGGAACAATGACCGGTGAAGCATCAACCCAACCACGGACTGCACTCCTTGTACTCGGCTGCCCGCAGGTGCCGGTGCAGACCAGTATTGCGCTGTATCTCATCAACCGCTTAAAAAAAGCGGGAATCACACCGGTTGTTGCCGGCAACAAAGCGGCAAACACCCTGCTTGTGGTGGCAGATCCGGACCGGGTGTACCTGGGTGAAGTGATGGATCTTGACCGGGCGGTTGCCCGGATTTCGGACGGGAAACGGGACTTTGATTCCTGCTACGTCTTCATCCACAACGATGCCGGGGTCAGCTATGCCGCTACCATGGGCGCCATCTCAAAAGGGAAGGTTGTGGTTGTTGTCTATGGCGAGCATTATGAAGAACAGGTGGCAAAAATTGAGTTCCCCTGCACCATAGTAGCGGCAAAAGCTGTCCATAACCCCCTGCCATTGAAAAAGGCACTTGACGAGGCGAAACCATGGGCTGCGTAGAGTCGATGAATTACGAGATTGTCCTGCGGGATGCAACATTCAAGGAGTCCCGGGACTACATCAGGGCACATTTCAAGGAGCACATCGATGTCCAGCCGGGCTTCAGGGTCTTCGATGTCCACATCATCGGGCTGCCCCCGATCTCTATCGGTCTTGAGGGGAATTTTGTAATCTTCCCGTATACCAAGCCCTGCCATGGCACGTTCCTCCTCCGGGTTGAGGATGAAGCAGAGGCTGCCCGGCTGCGGAAGCTGAAGAAATAATCCCGGCATGGGTTCCCCTGCCGGGATGGTATTGCTCTTCTTTTTTCCCGTGTTTCCTGTCCTGTCATTCCGGCCCGGAAACCTGGTTGCATGAACGACCTGGTACCCTTTCCGGCAGATCCTGGAGAAAATTCCCGGCAGAATATAATTCCCGGCCCTGTTGACCTCGTATGCCTCCGCAGGAATGGAGAGGAAGGGGTGGTGTGCCAATGCAAACGACAAGGAAGATATCCTAATATAGGCAATACGGCAAGAACTACTACAAAGTCACAGGTATCCCGGTATGGCAAGCAAAGGAAAGATCCTCCTGATGGATGATGAACAGATCATCCTTGATGTCACCCTTGAGGTACTCCAGTTTCTGGGATACGAGGTACAGTTTGCCCGTGATGGTGCACAGGCTGTTGACCTCTATGCAAAGGAAAAGGCATCCGGCGCCCCCTTTGATGTCGTGATACTCGACCTCTCGGTCCCGGGCGGGATGGGGGGCCGGGAAGCGGTGCAGCAGCTCCGGAACCTGGACCCCGGTGTAAAAGCCATTGTTTCAAGCGGGTACACGAACGACCCGTGCGTCCAGGAGTATGCCGCCCACGGGTTCTCCGGCAAGCTTGCCAAGCCCTACAAAATCAATGATATGAAGTCCCTTCTCGAAGAGTTGATTCAGAAATAAGGGATTTTTCTTATTCGTTTTTGCTGCCCTTTTTCCGGATTTTGGCGATGGCTTCGCGGGCTGCATGCCGGACATATTCGTCCTTGTCATTGAGCAGCGCTTCCAGCGGTGCAAGGGCCCGCTCGCTGCGGATATTGCCCAGGGCGTCAGCAGCACCCCACCGGACATACCAGTCGCTATCGTTCAGGGTGTTCACGAGGGTATCGATCGGTGCATCGCTGCCCAGTTTGCCAAGAGCCCAGATGGAGGGGACCTGGACAAAGGAATCGGATTCCTTGAGGGCTTTTCCCAGGCACATGACCGCCCGTTTGTCGCCGATCTTACCTAGTGCATCCGCCGCCGCCCAGCGGACATACCAGTCCTGGTCATTGACCGACTGGATGAGGGGCTCGACGGCCCGCCGGTCCCGGATCTCCCCGAGAGCCCAGATCGCCCGCACCCGCACCCACCAGATCCGGTCCTTGAGCGCAAGGATCAGTGCGTCAACTGCCGTTTCTCCGATGAGCGAAAGGGCATAGGCGCTCCTCCACTGGACATCGCTGTTCTCTTCGTGAAGTGCAGCTATCAGCGGCTGGATGGCAGGTTCCCCGATCTCGGCAAGGACCCGGGTTGCATGCCACCGTACATCCTGATCCGTCTCCCGCAGCGCCCTGATGAGCTGGGGTATCGCTGCTTCCCCGATCCGTGCGAGGGCAAGCCCGGCAAGCCACCGCACGTCTTGGTCATTCTCCTTCAGCGCACGGATGAGGGGTTTTATTGCCGGCTCACCAATCTCGCCAAGGGC
>JAAZNH010000135.1 GCA_012798365.1 Methanomicrobiales archaeon
CCAGAAGGACTGGAAAAACCATTTGCCGTTCGCCAACCCGACCCAGCTGAAACAATCTGCTAACTCACAACCATCGATGACGTCCCGCAGTCCTCCTGGCCGGCCATATCCTTAACGCAGACATTGAAGGTGTACGGTTTCATCTCAGCCGGCGCAGTCCCGGTCAGGTACCCGTTAATATCCACGATCATGCCCATCGGAGGGGCAGCGGAAAACGAACCGGGGGTGAACGAGTACGGCGGCGTTCCTCCGGATGCTGTTGCAACCTGCGTTGTGCAGGGCTCGCCCGGACAGCACCCGCCGGTAAGGGGGATGAGAACGAGCGGGCCGCCACCCCCTGAAGGTAGGGTAGAGGTGATTGTCGGGCGGTCCCTGTTGAACACGCAGGACTCCGTTTCTGCATCGTACGTTGATCCGGGATAATTATTCGTGCAGTAGTCCTGGTAGTTGATAGCCGTGGTCACCGCAGTTTTCTTAAACAGCGCCGTGACCGTCTTGTCAGCGGTCATCACAACCGTGCAGTCACCGGATCCGGAGCAGGAACCGGACCAGCCGGTGAACAGGATCCCGCTGCCGGGGAATGCTGCAACAGATACTGCCGTGCCGGACGGGAACTTCAGCACACATTGCGCCCCTCCCCCGCCGGAAGAGCACGACTGGCTTGTTGCCTCCGGCTCCCACCCGATGGTGGTCCCTTCAAGGTCAGCAGTTGTCAGGTCCCCTGCCATGAGGACCGTGAGCCGGTACTCCGGGACCGGAGTTCCTTTCGTGGTAACGGTTGTTTTCGGCACGAGAGTGGTCGGCGACGTGACGGGGGTTTCCGTGCGGGCCTGCGTGGTTGCCGCAACCGTCGGGGTTGGTGTCGGGTACGATTCATCATAGGGGGTGAAGACCGGGGCGTCCGAGAAGGTGAGGGATGAGGTGTACTGCGGGTTCAGCCAGAAGTCAACGGTTGTGGATCCCAGCGTACCGGCCTTGCCCCCGATATCTGCCCACGGTATGCAGATCGTCCGCCCGTACGCGTCATAACAGCGCTGGTTGCACTGGAGATGGCAGGAGTCCCAGATGCTGTCGTGCCCGCGGTCTTCGCAGTAATCGTAACAGGCATCATGCGCCTGGCAGCCCACGTGGGTGGGGCACCGGATCACATTGGTGTACCGGCAGGTCCCGGTCTTCTTGTCATTCTCGATGATGATCATCGGGAGCTTTGTACAGCGGCCTTCCGGGCAGTCCGGGCCGCAGGCTCCCCGGCACAGGCTCCCTGATACTTCGAGCGGGTTTGCCAGGTGGGGTGCCTTGCCGGCCCCGATCGGGCAGCCATCGGTTGTCGAAGATTCACCGGTGATCTTCGTTAACGGGATACTGTCCGGCAACGGAAAGGGCGGGATGATATCTACATGGGCAGCCTTTCCGCTCTCGTGCAGGGTCCAGTCCTTGAAGATATCCTCGTCTATTGCCAGGACCCCGGGCAGGAGTGCCGTCATGAGCACTGCCACAATGAGCAGGATGACGAGCCCGCCGGTGATTCTTCTGGTGGCCGGAACATGAATGCTGTTCATCACCATCACCTGACCCTCACGAAAATAACCGAGAAATCTTTGGTATGCAGGACATCGGAGATCGGATCGTAGATAACAACAATTTTCGTCCCCGCTTTGCCGGAGGAGAACTGGTACGTGTCTTCGCCGATCCGCTCCCACCGGCCTACCGCATAGTCCCCGGTGTCAGGGTACCGGAGCGTAGCGGTGCCGTCCGGGTCACAGACCATCCGGACACTGGTCTCTCCGATCGACCAGGTCCCCACAATGGGTTCAGGACCCAGCCTGATGATCCCAAATATGATAAGTGCTGCGGCAATGATGATAAGAAGAACAATTACTGCGCCGGCAATGAGCCACCTGCGGCCGTGGCGTCCCGTAGCCGCCGGGGCGGGAGGGGGAATGGCCGGGTTTCCCGTCGTGCCGGGATTTCCTGCAGGCAGGCCAGGACCGGGATGGGGACCCGTAGTGTCCATGATACCCCATACAGGTACCAGCTATTTCAAAGTATCCCCGGCAGGTGGCGCTCATGTCCACCGATCCACCTCATCTCTCGTCCGCGTCCTCGCCGAAATCGCGAAGGTTCGATGACCCGGTCTTGTCCCGGTCCAGGAGTTTTGGATCAATGTGCCACTCGCTCCTGCGCAGCAAACCGTGGAGCGTACTTGCCTCGCGGACTGTCAGGTTGCACCGGCCCAAAATCCTCCGTATGAGGATGAGGGTATTCTCCCGCTTGAACTTCGGGTGATGGATCCCGTCCAGGTACCGGTCGACATGCTGGTACAGGTATTCCATGTCCTGCGGGGGACAGAGGGCATAGGAAGGGAGGGGCAGGTTTGCAAGATCATAACAGACCACGCCGACAGCATGGGACAGGTTGAGGATGGGATATTCTTCGCTTGTCGGGATTGTCAGGATCATGTCGCTCCTCTTCACCTCCTCGTTGTTCAGCCCCCAGTTCTCGCGGCCGAAGAGGATCGAGATGCGCCCGTCAATATCCTTTATCCGTTCGCGAACCTCTTTGGGCGAGTAAAACGGCATCCGCATCGAGTGGCAGACCGATTTTGAGACCGTACCGGTCGTGGAGATGACGATATTGCTCCGGGCAAAGACATCCTCGATCGTGCAGATCTCGGCATTCTTCAGCACGTCCTGGGCATGCGAAGCCCGGGCTTTGGCCTCATTGCCCAGCGGGCAGGGGTTGATGAGGACAAGGCGGGAGAACCCGAAGTTCTTCATAACCCGGGCGCAGAAGCCCACGTTGCCCTCGTAGATCGGCTCAACAAGGACGATATCGATCTCGGGCATAAAAAAGGGGTTACTGGACCGCGTCAACCGTTGCCTTCAGGACCGCCGGCCCCTGGTCATAGACTGCGTTTCCGACAACGATCGTGTCAGCATATTTGCCCATAGTGGCAGCTTTCTCGGCAGAATTGATCCCGCCGCCATAGTACAGGATGGAATCCTGGACCGCTTCTGCAGCAGCCTGTACGATCTCGGGGTTGCCAAACGTGCCGCTGTATTCGATGTACACGATCGGGAAATGGAAGTAATTGTCGGCAACCGAGACATAGGCGGCAACCTCTTCGGCTTTGAGGTCACAGACAGATTTGGTGACTTTTCCTACCGACGAGTTGGGGTTGAGGACAATGTAGGCTTCCGGAACAATGTACTGCCACGGGATCTTTCCTTTCTGCATCCTGACCCATGCCATGTGCTTGCCCACCAGCCAGGTAACGTCGGTCGTGTTCATCACGCTTGGGACAAAGACGAAATCGATCCCTTTGGTCAGCACCGCCTCAGGGCCTGCCGGTTCCATCACGAGCGGGAGGTCGTAGGCTTTCACTTCCTTCAGAAGTGCCGCCAGGTTCTCCTCGGTGACATTGAGGGTCCCCGAGAGCATCAGGGCATCGGTACCGCTGGCCGCGATAGCCTCGATATCGCCTGCTTTGAGCTGTTTGTCAGGATCGAGTTTGGTCACGTGCACCCAGTCTTTCCATTTCATCAGTATCAGTAGTACAGTTGGTGTTCCCTCCACATATACCGGCTGGCCGTTTCCGGTGCGGGTTGCGGGGGGCTGCCCACCGTTTTCGAGCTGTTCTCCCTTAAGGTCACGACACTCTACGCACAATTTTACTGCAATTGTCCAGTGTTCCTGAACCCTGAAGGTTCTCAACCGCTCACCGGATCAAGACAATACCGCCATCAGATTGTGACCGGCCCCAATCCAGTACCATGATTAATCCATCAACACTCTCAATTGCGGACTGAACTCGACCTGCCACCAGGATCTATCCATGAACGCTATCAATAAATCACCGGCCCCAGACCGTCCTTGATCAATCCCTGAAGGACGCCACTTTGGGACTTACATGGCAATGACATGCCAGCCAATGTCCACGGGTCGTTACAGAGAAAAAAACCGGGGCGACAAACCCGTGGAAGAGAAAAAAGGTCCGGTGGGAATACTCCCGGCGCGATTCACTTTGCAGAGGCCAGTTCCAGGGCAACGCGGAGGTCCTTGTCATCGAACGGTTTGACAAGGTAAGCATTCGGGTGGGTCTTCTTTGCGCGGGCAAGGGTCTCTTCATCAGTGCGGGAGGTGAGGTAGACAATGGCAATCCCGCTATTATTTTTCCGGATCTCCTCGGCAACCGTGATCCCGTCCGGCGCGCTGGAGAGGGAGATGTCCATGAGCACGATCTCGGGCTGTGCCTCTGCAATCTTTTCAAGAGCTTCCGTCCCGTTCATGGCCCGCCCGCAACATTCGTGGCCCAGTTTTTTGATCCGCCATTCCGTGGTCTTTGCGATGATATCGTCATCCTCGACAATAAAGATCCGTGCCTGCGACATGGTATGCCCCGTTCCTGGTCATGGAAGCGCCGGCTTGTGATAAGCCGGTGCACTATAACAGAACATCACACAGGGTAATATAAAAGGTATTCCGTTGCGGGGGCGGTACAGGGAGCCAGGGGGTCACCCGGCTGCCTGCCGGGGGGGTGTCCTGCGGCGCATGAGATCGAGGATCTGCTCGATTGCGTCCAGCTGGACCGGGTTTTTGGCCTCCTTTTTGATCTCGACAAGTTCCGGTACCGCCTTCTGGCCCATATCGGCAAGGGCGTTCATGGCCTCAAGCCGGGCATCCGGGTTGTCGCTGGTGAGAATGCCGGCAAGGGTTGTCACCGCTTTCGATCCCCCGACCCTGCCAAGGGCCGCAACGGCCCCTGCCCGTACCTCCTCGTTTGCATCGTCCGTGAAATAGATGAGGACATCCACTGCGGATGCACCCATCCGGGTGATCTCCAGCCACTCCTCGTTTGCCACCAGGAGATTGATCCGTTCCTGCTCCGATGCGGGCTCGTAGCCGACCTGACCGAAACATTCAGCTGCACCCGACCGCACCCGGCGCTCGCTGTGCAGCAGCGCCTCGGAGAGGTAAGGGATGGCATTCTCGCCAATCCCGGTCAGGGCGTCGATGGCGATCCGCCGGACCGTGAAATCCTCGCTGCCCATGGCTTCGATAAGCGAGGAGACGGCCCGCTCATCCCCGATATACCCGAGCGCCCGGGCTGCCCCGCTCTGGAGATCGGAATCGGTGCCGTTCAGGGCGCGGATAAGGGCATCCACC
>JAAZNH010000136.1 GCA_012798365.1 Methanomicrobiales archaeon
AGCCGAACGGGAAGACCCAGAGGAAGAAGTAATAGATAACGTCCTTGATAACAAAAACGAGGAAGATATGTGCTTCGGAAAGGGGCAGGCTGCGGGCGGAATAGGCAAGAAGGCTTGCCTGACCAAACCTGCGGTTCATCACTTCGTTCCCGAGAAGGCCGAATGCACCGACCATGAACCCGAGGAGGAGGAAGTTGGTGTGGATGATGAGCGAGAGGTTGCCTGCGGGAAGCGTTGACCGGACGAGCGGCATGAGGAACGCGCCCATAAACGCGATACCGAAGATCATGACCGGGAAGAGGGCGAACGAGAGGCTCCCGAACATCGTCGAGTGCATCCGCCACTCTTCCTTGACCATTGCAATGAAGAGCTCAAACATGGCGATCCTTCCGGACAAGCGAGAGGAAGAACTGCGGGAGGTGTTCCCCCCTGCCGGTCAGTTCCGCTACCGGGCCGGTATGCAGCAGGTTCCCCTTGTGCAGGATCGCAAACTCAGAACAGACCTCCTCGGCCACTTCAAGAATATGGGTGGAAATGAAGATTGTCCTGCCCTTCTTTGTATAATCTGCAAGATAGTCCTTGACAAGATCCTGCATGATCGGGTCGAAGTTGATGAGCGGCTCATCGATAAGGGCAAGCGCCGGTTCGTGGATGAACGCCTGCGCAAACATCAGTTTCTGCCGGGTCCCGCGGGACAGGTCCTTGCAGAGGACGTTCTTCTTATCGCGGAATTCAAGGAAGTCAAACCAGAAGTCGGACTTTGCATCAAGGTCCTGGATCCTGCGCACGGCGCCAACAAAGCGGAGGTATTCCATGGAGGTGAGGAAACTCGGAGGTGTCTCCTGTTCGGGGATGATCCCCACGCGGTCGCGAACTGCAACCGGCTCTTTGATGACGTCAAGATCAAGGACCGTGGCTGATCCTCCCGTAGGCCGGACCTGTCCGGTCAGCATCTTGATCATCGTCGTCTTGCCGGAACCGTTCGGGCCTAAAAGGCCGAACAATGCTCCTTCCTTTACATCCAGGGTGACGTTATTCACCGCGACAACATCACCATAGTTTTTCGTCAGTCCCTGTGCTGAAAGTATGGTTGTCATAGTATCACATATACTCCCGTGTTTTCTTTCTGCGATCCGGTTCCCTGCTGCTTTTTTTTGCAAGGCCATTCCAGATGAACTCCAATCCCTGCTCAACAAAGATCTCACGCTCTTTTGGACTCGTGGCAGTCCCGACCCGGGCAATCAGTCCGGAGAACGAAGATGCCATCATAAAAATCAGGAGCTCCGGATCAAGATTGCGGATCTGTCCTTCCTGGATTCCCTGAACGATCAGGTCTTTTAAAAAGAAGAACCGTGAAATCCCCTCTTCGCGGGCAGATTTAGAGATGAACGGTGTATGGGCAAACTGTTCCATGAACTTCATCTTCTCCGGATGTTCAAGCCCGAAGAGTACCGCGTTTTTCCCCAGGCGGTTCAGTTTTGCTTTTGCATCCGTCTCCTGATCAAGTCCACGGTTCATCGCCTCCGCGGCTTCTGCTTTGACCCGGAGATAGAGTGCATCAATGAGATCCTCCTTAGTCTTAAAGTAAAAAAAGAGGGTGCCGGTCGCGATTCCTGCTTCCCGGGATATGAGGGATGTCGGGGTCCCGAAAAAACCCCGCTCCACGAAAAGCCGGAGAGCCGTATCGAAAATGACGTCCTGTTTTCCGGCGGGTGGATCAGGCATGGGCGTTCCCCCCGAAAACTGCCCGCTTCAGCCGTGCAAACCGGTTCATGAACCACATACCCCCCTTCATGACCGGGATAACAATGGGGATCATGCCGTCCATTTCCTTTGCCACTTCCTTCATCAGAGTGGGGATAGCGAGGTGCTGGGGACACGCTTTGGTACACTTTCCACAACCCCGACAGAGGCCGGCATTCGACTTTGCCTCCTCAAGACCGCCATGCCGCATGATGTAATGGAACTTGATTGTCCGGTCATCAGGGAAGAGGTGACGCGTATTATACCGGGCAAAACACCCGGGGATATCGACCCCGAACGGGCAGGGCATGCAATACCCGCACCCCGTGCACCCGACTTTCATCAGGCGCTTGTATTCATCCCGCGCAGCATTCACAATCCCGAGTTCTTCCGGTGTCAGGGACCCGGGAAGAGCCTCAGCAGCCACCCGGATATTCTCATCGATATGCGACTCTTCATTCATCCCGGAAAGGACCACCGTGACTTCCGGATGGTTCCAAATCCAGCGCAGTGCCCATTCTGCCGGAGAGCGCTTTGTGGGGGCCTTGTCCCAGATCGCCTGGACGGTTCCGGGTATCCGGCCGGCAAGGTTGCCGCCCCGCAGGGGCTCCATGATGATGACGGCAAGCCCTTTTGATGCAGCATACTGCAGGCCTTCGGTCCCGGCCTGGCTGGTTTCATCAAGATAGTTATACTGGATCTGGCAGAAATCCCAGCCATATCCATCCACAATCTCCTTAAAGGCCTGGAGGTTTGAATGAAACGAGAACCCGGCATTCCGGATCCGGCCATCTTTTTTTGCTGCATCGAGAAATTCAGACATGCCCATATCCTGGAGTTTTTCGAATGAGCCCCTGCTGAGGTTATGGATGAGGTAGTAATCGATGTGGTCAGTCTCAAGAGCCGCAAGCTGGTCATTGAGGATCCGGTCAAGGTCGTCCCGCTCGTAGGCAAGCCAGTGTGGGAGTTTGGTGGCAATCTTAACTTTTTCCCGATATCCGCCGGAAAGTGCCTTTGCCAGGATAGGTTCGCTCCTTCCCATGTGGTACACCGGGGCGGTGTCGAAATAATTCACCCCGTGATCGATAGCATAGCGGATCTGCCGGATTGTCCGCTCCTCATCGATACCCCGCCCCTTTGAAGGGTATCGCATGCAGCCGAAGCCGAGGATTGACAGCGTGTCGCCGGTTTTTGGGACTGTTCGGTAAAGCATGATGATCTCCTGTTTGTAAATTGACTAGTCAGTCAATTGATTAGACACACCGGTATATAATAATGCGGATCACGCGGGTAGATTCAACCGCAATCAAAAATTCAGGAATTGTTCCGTCACGAGAAAAACCCGCTGACCGCAGGTACTATATCAAATCAGACCATGGCCCGGGTATATTCTATCGCTGTGGACGGGAAATATTGCGGGCCGGAAATACTACTAATCTATACCATACGGCTGGCATTCTGGTGGATCAAATCCAGGAAAGCAGGTCCGTAATTATGCAGATTACCAGATCCTCCAGGCGCACAATTGCAGGAATCATCCTTACCGCGGGGCTCGCGTACCCGGCTTGCGCAGCGGTCTGCCCCAAGGGGATTGGCGGATGTACTTCCCCGGGGCGGTGTTTTCTCTTTATCGATGCTGACGCAAATTCACTCTGCGATTATACGGTTCGGACAGGATCCACTTCCGCAACAGGATCCATTCCCTCGCGGCCGATAGCTCCTTCATCATCTTCGGCACAAGTATCATCGCAGGTATCATCCCCGGGATCCACATCAGTACAACCGGCTGCCACAACAGTACCGGATCCAGCGATAACTTCACCGGTATCTTCAGGAACGATCACCCAGGGTTACCAGGCATCCCCTGCGCAAGAAACAACGACAGCCATCACCACCGGTACTACCCAAAGCGGATCGTATGACCTCTTCTCCCTTTCAGGATTCCTCACGGAGCTTGTCGTCTTCCTCCTGTTCACCGGCATCATCTTCAGCCTTGTGCGAAGTGGCAGGATCGGGATCCGGGTTGAAAGGACACTTCCCGCACTCGCCCTTTCATCGCTCTTCGGGCTCGGGCTTTCCCTCATTACCATGGCCCTTGTCACCGGCACTACTGCTTCCGGAACATCGTACGCACTTGTGTACATCACGGCCGGGACGCTGCTTGCGGCGTACCTCTGGCATTCGGGTGTGATGACAAGGGGTATAATCCTTGGAACCGCGGCCCTTGGGACCCTGGCCGGGTTTGTATTTCTGGCACCCATTATGCCGCAGGAACTCGGGGGGCTGGTAAATGTCCTTACCGGTGCATCCTCCCTGACAGCGGGAGTGATCGTGATATGCGCATTAATTCTTCTCGCCCTCCTTTTCGGCAGGGTCTTTTGCGGGAATATCTGCCCAGTGGGATCCCTGCAGGAACTTGCCTTTTCCCTCCCGTTAAACAAGGTCGTTGTAAGGAGGAACTACATCCTTGAACTGATCCGGTTGCTGGTTTTTGTTGCAACCGTCGCCGCTGCCGTTTACCTGATCGACATCCTTGCGATAACCGGCCTGTATGACCTCTTCGCCCTCACTCTTACGGCCGGGACCATCAGTGCGGCTGCTCTCATCATCCTGTCGGTATTCGTGTACCGCCCGATTTGCCGGATCCTCTGCCCCTTCGGCGTGCTCTTTGCCCTGTTTGCTGAATTCAGCATTTTTGGGATCCGGCGGACAGGTTCGTGCATCTCCTGTAAAAAATGCGAGATCGCGTGCCCGGCGCGGACTGCAGGAAGAAACGACTCAAAACGGGAATGTTACCTCTGCGGGCGATGCACCGGTACCTGCCCTGTTCCCACGGCACTTGCCTATCGCCGCTGATCAAGTCCTGCTCCCAAGAAACGGTATCCCCAAGCATTTTATCATCCGGCCCCCAGATGAACACGTATGGGATCTGCAAGGCCGGAGGATGCATTCCACACATTTCTTTCCACGTGGAATGGAGAGAATGCTTCCATTGACACCAATCATATCCTGCCCGGGACTACTGCCTATTTTGTCCGGTCATTTGACAACGAGACATTCCAGTTCAGTTTTCCCGTGATCGTCAGGCGCAATATTCCTGAAGAGACCGGGCTGGATCCCGCAGGGGCAGATGGCGCCGCAGCGGCCCTGATCGAACTTGTCAAGGAGAATGCTGAAACGATCCCCGGCCTTGGGCCGCTCTGCGGGAAAGGTACCACAGGTGCAATGCGCTACCATGATACCATCGAACCGTATACGGTCATCCATTCTGATGCAGCGATTGGCTCAGGGCTCTGGAAAGCGGATACCCGGAATTTTTGCGACGGACAGGGGGTACATATCGTTCTCCGGGGGGCAATACCTGCATCGTCTTCATCAGATGAGGGGGAGGGGAGGCGCATCGCCGGCCAGCTCGCTTATTTTGCAGAAGCAACCGGCACCCTCATCCAGAACTGCCCGGTAAAACGGCTCCACTCTTCCTGGATAACATCCCTTGACCAGAAATTGCTCCGCGCCTCCCTTGCGGATCGCGGCCTTGTGGCGTTTATCGGGGACGGTTCGCGGCTTGCCCGCTCGATAACCCGGTTCCGGCCGTTTTACCGGGTTGCAGGGCCAAAGGAGGGAGTAAATATCCCGTTCACCTGCCCCGGGGAATTCAGCCCCCATGAGATCGAGCTGCCTGCAAGCAACCGCACGGTGACCGGTCTTGGGATCCGTCGGCGTGAGGTCTTTGCGATAGCCGGTTCAAATGCCCAGGGTAAGACCACGTTCCTGGAAGGGATTCTTGCCGGGATGGATGATCATCTCCCTGGCGATGGTCGGGAACATGTTGTCACGGCCCGGGGTGCCTGCATTGCAGAATCCACAACCATGGGCCTTGCCGGCGCAGACATCAGCATGTTCTTCCACGCGATCCCTCCCGGGGTAAGCGGGACCGTCCGCTCCGTGCATGGAACCGGCAGCGGGTCGATGACCATGGCACACCGGGTCCAGGAAGCAATTACCCGTCATTCCCCGCTCCTGATCATTGACGAGGACCGGGCAGCCCCCAACCTCCTTGTCAAAAGCTGCCTGCAAAAGGAGGAGATCACGCCTTTGTGTGAGATCCTCTCCCACCAGCGCGAGCGCATGGGAGATACTGCACTGATCTTTGCTGCATGCGCCATGGACACCCTGATTGCCCAGGCTGACCGGATCATGGTGCTTGACCGGCACGAGGCTTCCGCGATCGATCGCACGGTATTCCGCCACCGGGTCGCCGACCTGCTCCGCAGGACTGCCGGCACCCTCGAGTGACCATACACCCGTATCGGGATACGGGATAAAAACCATCATTTTTTATGAGCGGGAAACAGTGATTTCAACTGCTGAAGGTTATTCACCATGCCCACAAGAACACTCACACAACCACCGTCACGACCGGAGGAGCTTTTCTGTCTGATCCTCCTGTGCATCGCAGGCTTCTGTCTTATCGCAGGTTGCCTGTCACCCGGCCCGGCCCCGGGGAGCGGGGGGTCCCCTGCAGTCCCGGCAACGGATGCCGGAATCCGGATCATCACCGAGGACCTTCCGCCCTTCAACTATGCCGGCCCGGACGGAAAAGCAACCGGACAGGCCACAGAAGTGGTAAACGGGATCCTCGCCAGGCTGAACAGGAAAGCACCCATCGAGATCCTGCCCTGGAATGAAGGGTATAATGCCGCACGTGCAGGTCCGGCTGTTGCGCTCTATTCAACAGGACGTACAGAGGAGCGGGAAAGACTGTTCAAGTGGGTCGGGCCGGTCACCGCGTATGACTTTACCTTCTATAAAAAGAACGGATCCGCAATTGAGCTGTACAGTGTCGAGGCAGCAGGAAAAACCGGTACCATCGGCGTTGTGAAAGAGGATGCCCGTCACCAGTTCCTGAAGCAGAACTCCGTTACCAATATCGTAACCTGCGACACCGATGCAGCATGCCTCCGGCTCCTGCTTGACAACAAGATTGACCTCTGGTTTGGCAGTTCGGTCAATGCGCCGTCTGTTGCTGCAAAGGACGGCGTGAATCCCCTTTCCTTTACAAAAGTCTACACGGTACGGACGGTTCCGATGTATATCGCGTTCAGCAACGACACCCCTGACAGCGTCATCAGCGAATGGCAGGGCGCCCTTGATGCGATGAAGCGGGACGGTACCTATGCTGCAATCCGACAAAAATACGGGCTGGATGCCGAAAGCGAAACCCCGGTTGCATCGTCGACCGCAGATCAGGCAGATCTGGCATTAAACCACGTTATTACCAGCACGGACAGCCGGCTGACAGGAATCCTGCATACCTACAGGATTCTCATCCAGACATTGGAAGTGAAATCAAAGGACTGGTATAAGATCCGGCCGCTCCTGGCTGCCTTTGAAAGCAACGAGCCGGATGTCCGGACCTGGTATGCAAATCCCGATGGTTCCTACTATACCGTGAGTGACGGGCTGACCAGCGCCAACCTGAAAGGACGTGCCTACTTCCCGGTCGTTCTTGCCGGGAAAGAATCGGTGGGATCGTTCATCATCGGCTACACCACGGGTAAGAACTCTGCAGTAGTTGCAGTCCCGGTGCAGGAGAACGGGGCAGTGACCGGCGTGCTGGGGGGTTCCCTCTATGTGGACACCCTTGCCGATACAATCAGGAAAGATATCCCGGCGCCGTTCGTCTTCTATGCCATTGATCGTGATGGAAGATTCACGCTCCACTCGGAGAAAGGACAGATCGCCCGGGATCTTGAAACCATTGCTGCAGATTCCCCGTACGGGAAGGCACTTAGCGAGATACGGGCGAAGGAGAGTGGCGAGATCAGGTATGAAGACGGGGGTATTCAATACCAGGCAAAATTCCGCACCTCGCCGCTGACCGGGTGGAGGTTTGTTGTGGCATGGCCGGTTTCCGGCTCTGCCTGAATATCCCGCTCTTTTTTTCAATCGTGGTTTTTGCCTTCATGATACCCGATCGAACCATGAAGGAATAATCCCATTCTGAAAAATAATACAAGAGGAAGTCGGAAAAACGTCGGATAAAAAGAAGACGTTTTTTTAGCACCCGCACCGGAACAGCTCCCGAACCATCTCCGGGATCTCCGATACGCGGGATGCCACCGGCACGCCGTGTTTTTTGAGCCGGGCAATCTTGGACCTGGCATCGCCTTCGCCGCCTTCCACAATAGCACCAGCATGGCCCATCCGCTTGTCCGGCGGTGCTGATACTCCGGCAATATACGAGACGATCGGCAGGCTGGTGGATTTTGCACCCTCCTCTTCGAGGTTGCCTCCGACTTCTCCGACAAGAACAACCGCCTTTGTCTCAGGATCCTTCTCGAAGCGTTCCAGCACATCCATGAAGGTCTGGCCGATCACCGGGTCGCCACCGATACCGATGACCGTGCTCTGGCCGATACCGGCCCGCGTCAGTTCATCGACAACCTCGTAGGTGAGGGTACCTGAGCGGGAGATTACCCCCACATTGCCGCGCTTGAAAAGCCCGGCTGGCATGATCCCCATCTTAACCTCGCCGGGTGACAGGAGGCCCGGGCAGTTGGGGCCGATGACACTTGCACCTTCCATGCGGGCATAGGCAATCGCCTTCATCGAGTCCTGCACCGGCATGTGCTCGGTGATGCAGACAATCGTCGTGATACCGGCATGTGCCTCCTCCATGATTGCATCGGCAGCCGCACCTGCCGGAACAAAGATAACCGAGGCACCGATATCATGGTGCTTCATTGCCTCTTTTACCGTATTGTATACCGGGACACCGTGGACCTGCTGGCCGCCTTTGCCGGGCGTAACACCGGCCACAACACCTTTGCCGCCAACCTGTTTTGCATAGGTATTCATCAGGCCGATATGGAACTCTCCCTGCTTACCGGTCGCACCCTGGACAAGGACGCCGGTATTCTTATCACCGTAGATCATGAGGTCACCTCCACTGCTTTCTTGACCACAAGATCCATCGTATCCAGCATCTCGTAGCCTTTCTCAGAGAGGAGCCGGCGTCCTTCGGCTTCGTTTGTGCCGGCGAGTCGGACGATCACCTTCTGGGAGATCCCGGCTGCGATGATACCCTTTGCCACTTCGTCGCACTTGGTGATGCCGCCAAGGAGGTTGACAACAATGACTTTGACTGTCGGCACACTGGCAACCAGCTGAACCGCGTTTTTCACGCGTTCGCTTTCGGCACCGCCGCCAACATCAAGGAAGTTGGCTGCCTTCCCCCCATAATATTCGATAAGGTCAAGCGTTGCCATCGTGAGGCCGGCGCCATTGCCGATAACCCCGATTGCACCATCCAGTTCCACATACGAGAAGCCATGTTTTTCGGCCTCGCGTTCCCGGGGGGAAAGATCGCGGTTGACCGTGATCCCCTGCCGGCCCAGCGCGTTATCATCGACAATGATCTTCGCGTCAGCAGCAAAGACACCATCCGGAGTTGTCACAAGCGGGTTGATCTCGGCAAGGAGTGCATCCTTCTCAAGGAAAATACGGTACAGTTTGTTGATGATCGGGCCGATCTCTTTGGGGGCTGATCCCATGAGTTCGCGGAGCATGAATGGCGGCAGTTCCTTCATGAGAGGGTTTGCAACGACCTTTTTGATGAGCTCCGGGTGCTCCTTTGCCGTGACCTCGATCTCCACGCCACCAGCCTCCGTGAAGAGGATGAGCGGCTGCTTGCTCGACCGGTCAACCGTTATCGAGAGATAGTATTCATGCTGGATGGAAAGCCGCTTCTCGGCAAGAATCTCTTTTACCGGCAGACCTTTGATCTCTTTTGCAAAAAGCTCCTGTGCAACCTTTGTCCCGGTTGCCTTGTCGGCCATCAGGATACCACCGGCTTTTCCCCGGCCGCCGACATCGACCTGTGCCTTAAGCACAAACGCGTCGCCCAGCTCGCCAAGGTGGGGGGTGAGTTCGTCAGCCGATCGGATCAGGAATCCGGCAGGGACGGGGATCCCGGCCGCCTTGATGACATTCTTTGCCTCGTATTCACGGAGTTTCATGATTGTTTCCCCAGCTGCAGGCCAAGCTGCATGGCTTTTAAATTGAGTTCCTCGGTTCCCTTGGGCACCGAATCAAGGATGGCTTTCTTCAACGATTCTTCGCTCACGACATGTGTGGCCGCCACAAGGGCGCCGAGCATCACGATGTTTGCCACAATGTCCTTTTTCAGGTTCAGCTTGGCTTCCCGCGTTGCCGGGATCTCGATACATCTGCATTTCGGACGGGAGTGGACAAGCGTTGAGTCGATGAGCATGATCGCGCTTTCCTGTGCAGATGCACCGTACTTCTCGAACCCTTCCTGCGACATGATGACGTAGATATCGGGAACCGAGACCTTGGGGTAGAGGATCTGTTCATCATCGATGACAACCTGGCTCATCGATGCCCCGCCCCGGGCTTCCGGTCCGTAGACCTGGGTCTGGACCGCAAACTTGTTGTCGTACATCACGGCGGCCCGGCCCAGAATGACGGCCGAGAGGATGATCCCCTGGCCGCCAAACCCGGAAAACCTGACTTCATTCCTCATGGCTTCACCCCCAGTGCCGGCCGGTTGCGCTTCATGAGTTCCCCGACAACGAACATATCCTCGGGGACCGGCTGGTTCTTTTCCAGAAGCCGGTCCCGCTTTGCCTTAAGGAGCGAATGGGAACGGAGGTATTCCACGTGGTCCATGACCTGCCGGAACTTGTTCCTGCGCCCGAACGCGGTCGGGCACTGGACCAGCACCTCGATAAACGAGAAGCCGGGGGTCTCAAGGCCGACTTTGACCGCCTTTTCGAGCTCTTTCACAT
Source organism: Methanomicrobiales archaeon (assembly GCA_012798365.1). Taxonomy (GTDB): domain Archaea; phylum Halobacteriota; class Methanomicrobia; order Methanomicrobiales; family Methanospirillaceae; genus Methanoregula. Next base: position 10,557 of record JAAZNH010000136.1, read on the forward strand.
GATACGAGGTCCAGCGCGACACATAGTTAGCTCCCGCCGCAATCGCAAGATCACAGAGATCAAAGGGAGCCTCGTTGCACCCTGCAGGGGTGGTTGACGAGAGGCAGCCCCGGGGGGTTGTCGGGCTTCCCTGGCCCCCGGTCATGCCGTAGATCTGGTTGTTCATGCAGACCACGGTCAGGTCGATATTGCGCCGGCAGGCATGGATGAAATGGTTGCCGCCGATTGCGGCCATATCACCGTCACCGGTAAAAACAACCACATTGAAATCCGGCTTAGCCATCTTGACACCCGTTGCAAATGCAATGGCCCGGCCATGGGTGGTATGGAGCGAATCGGTGAGGATGTAGCCCGGTGCACGCGAGGAACAGCCGATGCCGGAGACAAAGATGGTATCTTCCTTCTTCCAGTTCATCTGGTCAACGGCCGCAAGGGTGCAGTTGATGATCGTACCATTCCCGCAACCGGCGCAGAAGATATGGGGAAGACGGTCTTTCCGGAACCAGTCATCGTAACTCATGGCTTCTCCTCCAGAGCAGCGACCAGCTCTTTTGGTGTATGGAGCTCGCCCCCCAGTTTCGGGATGGTCCGTACCGGAACACAGACATGCCGCTCGATCTCGCGGGCGATCTGGCCAAGGTTCATCTCGGGCACCAGGAAACGCTTTGCGTTTTTGAACGCAAAAAGGGCCTTTTCCGGGAATGGCCAGACGGTACGGATCCGGAGGAACCCGATGTTTTTGTCCTTCTTGTCGTGCATTACCTGCATGACCGTGCGGACCGGTGCGCCATAGGCAACAAAGACCTGCTCGGCATCCGGGTTGATGACATCGTAATCTGCCATCTCGTACCGGGCATTTTCGATCTTGTCAACGAGGCGCCGAACCAGTGCTTCGTGCAGGGCCGGGTGCGTTGCAGCCGGGTAGCCCCGCTCGTCATGCGTGAGGCCGGTCACGTGGACATGCTGGCCGGTACCAAAGGTGGGGAATCCGGGGATCAGGTCCTTGTCAGTCACCCTGAACGGGGGACTGCCTGCAGAAAAAGGCTTCCTTCCTACCCGCTCAACCGTGTCAGGGACGATGATCTTCTCCCGCATATGCCCGATGGTCTCATCGGTCATCAGGAATACCGGGACGCGGTACTTATCAGCGAGGTTGAACGCTTTTATCGTGAGCTCGTACATTTCCTGCACGGTTGCAGGGCAAAGGGCAATGATGGCAATATCCCCGTGGGAACCGAACCGCACCTGCATCATGTCACCCTGGGCCGACATCGTGGGCTGGCCGGTGGAGGGGCCGCCCCGCTGCACATTGACGACTACGCAGGGGGTTTCGGTCATGACGGCAAACCCGATGTTCTCCATCATCAGGGAGAAACCCGGTCCGCTGGTTGCAGTCATGGCCCGTGCGCCGGTCCATGAGGCTCCGATGATCGAGGCCATCGAAGCGATCTCGTCCTCCATCTGGATGAAGACCCCGCCTTTCTTTGGCAGTTTCGCTGCCATATGTTCGGCAACTTCGGTTGAGGGGGTGATCGGGTACCCGCCAAAGAATGTGCAGCCCGCGGCAAGCGCCCCTTCAGCACATGCCGTGTTGCCCTGCCAGAACTCAACTCGCGTCAATATTCAATCGCCACCTTGTGGGGTTCATAGGGTTCCTCGTCAATCCACGTGATCGCCTGGTCCGGGCAGGTAAGCTGGCAGACCCCGCAGAGCTGCCTGCCGTAGAGGTTGCGGAGCCGGCAGTTGGTGCAGCGCTCCGGCCTGTCCAGTTCCGGCACCGCAATGCCCTTGCGGTTGAGCTTCCTGCCCTCGCGGAAGATCTTATACGGGCAGACTTTTGTACAGAGGTTGCAGCCTTTGCACCGGGTCTCGTCGATTACGAGTTTCATAAGTCGGCAGTCCTGTCGTTGTACATATGGGCGACCTCTACAAAAAACCTGTTGTTTCTCCTAAGTGTCACACGATCCAAAGGGGATGGTGACCAGCAGATATCCACTTGAACACATCCCCGATCTTTGACCCGCCTACACCAGATACCGTAAATGATTCAGGGGCCACCCAGCCGGTTTTTTAGTCCGATTTGCATTGATGGGGGGAATAAGATTCGAACGCTGCCTTTGCATGTTCCCGTGCGGCATCGAAGATATCCTGCCCGCGGGCATCGATCCCGACAACAAGCGGGAGACGGTCAAGCTCAATTACCCAGACCGCTTCAGCCATACCAAGGTCCTCGTAAAATACACCTTTCAGGATCATGTGGGATGAGGCTAGGGCCGCACACCCCCCGGTGAAAGCCAGGTAAACGCCCTTTCCCACCAGCTGCTGTCGTACCGTTGCACCCATTCCCCCCTTGCCGATGAGTGCCCGCACACCTTTTTCGATCAGGAACCCCTCAAGTTCATTCATCCGGGCCGAAGTTGTCGGACCTGCCGCTATTACTTTCCCGTCCTGGATAACCGGGCCACAGTGATAGATTGCCGCACCGTTCGGATCAAACGGGATACCTTTTTCCTGCATCCGGAGGTGTGCCTCGTCGCGTGCAGTATACACAATACCGGAAAGTTCGACCGGGTCACCGGCGTTGAGCTGCAACACTTCGTTTCCCAGCGGGGTCTTCAGCTGCACAACCTGCCCGGTCATCGCTTCACCTCAACAGTTGCATGACGGTTCGCCCAGCACTGGATATTCACGGCAACCGGCAGCGATGCGGTGTGGCACCCGGCCGTCTTCACCTTGACTGCAAGGGCCGTAAAATCCCCGCCGAGGCCCATAACCCCGATCCCAAGCCGGTTCACGGCACAGAGGAGCTGCTGTTCGTAATCGGTCATGACGTCAACGGGTTCGAGCAGGGCTTCCTTCGCGAGCGCGGCAGCGCCGTCAAAGGTCCCGCCAATCCCGACACCGATGATTATTGGGGGACAGGGGCGGGAACCGGCAAGATACACGGTCTCGACCACGAACTTCTCAACCTGGTTTTTCTGGGAGGGGAGGAGCATGGTGATCCGCGACATGTTCTCCGCACCCGCACCCTTGGGCAGCACCGTGACCGTGAACTTCGCGCCGGGTTTCACATGGATCGCGGGCATCGAGAGGCCGGTGTTATCGTTTGTATTGTGACGGGTGAGCGGATCCACAACATTGGGCCGGAGCGGGACTTCTTTGGTTGCCCGGCGCACCCCTTCTGCAACCGCATCGTAGAGATCCTGCGTGAGCGGGACATCGGGGGGCAGGGTCAGGTAGATGACCGGGACACCGGTGTCCTGGCACATCGGGATACCCAGCTCCCAGGCAGTCTTGATATTGTTCAGGATATTGGCAAA
>JAAZNH010000137.1 GCA_012798365.1 Methanomicrobiales archaeon
CCCGGCTTTCCGGCGAAATGCTTAATAATTCCCGGCTCCTTTAAATTATAGTACATTCGACCAATCCTTCGCAGGGAGGAGGGGGGCACACGAACCGGTTTCCGGTGGTGCCTGGTATCGGGAGTTGAACATCATGAACAGAGTGTTGACCAAAGGCTTCGTTCCGGAGTCTTTTAGTAAATTCTATGCCTTGTGCCTTTTCTGGTGTTTTTCGCCCTGCATCCCGTATGCAGAGTGTTTTGTTGAGTCCCGGGGGAATTTCCCTCTGGCCGGGTTCCTCCGGAGAAAAACCTCATATACGTGCTCGCATCCACGGCGAATGGAGAATCTGATGAGGAGTGGTAACGCATGTTGAACGATCTGATGGAAAAGAGAAAGAAAATTCTTGCAGAGTCTGAAGAACACAAAAACCGCCGCAACGACCTCAATGCAAATGCGAGCAAGTTCGCCCGCGAGCGCAACACCTTAAACAACCAGACCCGCGAGTTTGTCGAGGACGCACAGAAGAACAAGGATCTCCGGGACAAGTACAACCAGGAAGTCCTCGACATCAAGGCAAAGAGAAACGAGCTCAACGACAAGGCCAATGTGCTCTTTGAAGATATCGAGTCCTTTAAAAAGGAGCACGGGTCCCAGAAGAACCGCGGCGTCAAGGAGCTCCAGAAGCAGATCGAGTACATGGAGTACCGCCAGCAGACCGAAGTCTTCACCACAGACAAGGAACGCGAGCTCATCGACAAGATCAAGCAGATGAAAGGCCAGGTCCGCGAGCAGGAAGCGGAACTTGAGCAGAACAAGGAGATGCGCACCAAGGTCACCGAGGCCCGCGATTTTCGCAAGCAGGCTTCCGATCTCCATGCAAAGGTAACGGAAGTTGCCGAACTCGCCCAGAAACACCACGACATGATGGTTGAAGCCTACCGCAAGGCTGACAAGTCACGCGAAGCAGCAGACGCAGCCCACAAGAGCTTTGTCGAGGCACAGGAAGCGGCAGATGCCGAGCACAAGTTCTTCATCGCCTGCCAGAAAGAACTCCGCGACTACGACAAGGTCATCTCCGGCCTCCGGAAGAAGACCAAGAAGGTCAAAGTCACAAAAGAGCAGAAGGCCGTCAGGAAAGAAGCCGAGAGCCTCTTCAAGAACTTCCGCGCTGGTGAAAAACTCACCACTGACGATATCCTGCTCCTCCAGCGCTCAAAACTCATCTGATCTTTTTTTTATCCCCGTTTTTACGCCAGCAATGATTTAATAGATATCCGGCGATTTTACTGTACTGATGGTGCAGGGGCGGACGCTTGTCCTGAGTGTCGACCGGGACGATGATATCGGGTGGAAAGCCAGGGTAGAGAGCCCATGCATAGGCCGGGCGGCATGCCTCAAGGCTGCCAACACGCTCGCCCTTGCAGATCCCGAGGACTCCGATGTCAACGCAATATTCTCTGCTGTCAAAATCTATGACGAGCTGACGGCAAAGGGTGAAGAGACTGCCATTGCCGTGGTCGCCGGCAACCACCTGCACATGATCGAGGGCGACCGCAGGATTGCTGCATCCCTTGAACAGGTTGTCCGGGAGACCCAGGCAACGAACTGCATCCTTGTGACAGATGGCGCGGAGGACGAATATGTCATCCCGATTATCCAGTCCCTCATCCCGGTCTCCAGTATCCGCAGGGTGATTGTCAACCAGATGCCCAACCTTGAGGGCACCTACTATATCCTGAAAAAGCTCCTTGACGACCCCAAGATCTCCCGCATGATCTTCATCCCCATCGGCCTTGCCATGCTCCTGTATGCAATTGCCTACCTCTTCGGCTGGCCGGGCGCTGCCACGATCATCGTGGTCGGGGTTATCGGCAGTTACCTGCTGTACAAGGGCTTTGGTTTTGACGAACTGGTGCACGGGATTATCGACGCCCTCCGCCTCTCGCTGCAGCGGGGCCGGTTCTCCTTCATCACCTATACGATAACCATCGTGCTCATCATCATCGGCTGCACCCTGGGTTTTCTCAAGGTGCTGGAATTCTACAGCGCCGACAATAGCGGCGGAGTGGTCACGTACCTGATGACATTTCTCTTCGGGTCCATCGAACTGCTCATCTTTGCCGGGCTCATTCTCTCCATCGGTATCATTATCGATGTATACTCAAACGAACGGGAGAACCTTGGCAAGGTCATCGTCTTCCCGTTCTTCGTGGTCGCCATCGGCCTCATCCTGTATGGGGCGAGCGTGTATTACCTGATCAACATCAGCATTATTCCGGATTTCCCCCTCAGCCCCGAGACTGCGTCCACCTATATCCTCTATGATGTTATTATCGGCGTCATCTCCGCAATCGTGGGCGTCATCATCCAGTTCTTCATCAACCGGAGGATCGCTGAACAGCAGAAACAGGAAATTATTGAGGTCATGTAAGACCCCGTTTCCTGCATTTTTTCGGGCACGCGCTCTTTTTTCGATACTGAACCCACACTATCGGGGTTTTTCGGTGTGACCTAGAAAACGAGCTGCAAAAAAACAGATTCTTCCGCAGGGGCATGAACAGTTTCCCCACCATTTTCCTGGAAACGGTACGCAAAATGGCAATTTCCCGCGTCCGACAACACGCGAAGATAATTAACTGCCATGATTTACCATCCATGTTTTGGAGCGGAAAAAAAGGATCCCCAGGCGCGACTTTGAGGGAAACGGACAGGAAAAAACAGAGTACCAAATGGTTATGCCGGGGGTTCCGGTCTTTCGGTATCCGGTATGGGCAGGGGAGGGAGTGCCGGCTCATTTTCCGCAAAATAGCCCATTCCGCCCGGGAAGCGGTTGGTCTGGGTGTAATGTTTCACGGCCTGGGGTGAGCGGACCGAGAGATTGGGAACAACAACATTAAAATCATGATCCGGATACCAGTAGACCCCGTTGCCGCGGGTAATTGCTGCCTCCCGTACAACAAAATCAGCACTGGTGAGGTCGATGCGCCGGATCTGGGCATCCTGGTAATTCAGGATCTTCATCAGTTTATTCTTGAGATCCTGTTTACCAAACAGGAAGAAAATAAAACGGGTGCTATCGTCCACGGTATAATCGA
>JAAZNH010000138.1 GCA_012798365.1 Methanomicrobiales archaeon
GGGCCGGGCTCAGCCCTCCCCCCTACTAAAAAAACCGGCAGGGTGGCAGCTCCGGCCCCCCCACCCGCATGATCCGCAAAACCTGCACCCGGAATTGTCCAATCACCCGGCCCGGCCTTCGTTTTCCGACGGTACTGGAAGAGCATGGCAGGCCCCGGAAGAGGACCAGTCCCGTTTTCCTGCAGGGGGGGGCCGGGCCGGCCCACCCCCCCAACGCATTGTGCGGGGGGGAGGGCTGAGCTTAGCCCCCCCTCCTCAAAAATGAGTAGGACAAGGACCGCGCATGCCAACAGGAACTATTTCACCGGGAATTACCGACGGGATCCGGTTTTTTCAACGCTACCCATTGGTGAGTAACCGGCCGGATCCGGGCCGAGGGGGGCCGGGCTCAGCCCTCCCCCCCACCAAAAAAACCGGCAGGGCAGCAGCTCCGGCCCCCCCTTCCGGACCGGTCAATTGCCGGTTCGTTTCCATCCGGAAAACATTCAGGCCGGCGAAGAAATAAAAGAAGGTATCATTTGTAAATAATCCGGTTCTGCGGTTTTTCCCCTTCCGGTATTGGCCGGGAGAACCAGATTGTCAGGATCCCAAAGAGGATCGCAAAGACACCCAAGACCAGGATAAGAAGGTAATCGGACAGGACTGCGGGCGCGAGGAAGATGAGGGCCCCGATAAGGATGAGGATGACACCCGACAGGGCATCAACGATCCGTTCCAGGCGGACCTCGCGTGCGAACATGTGCTGGATGTTTCCCATCCCGATGATGATGGCCCAGAACGCAAAGGCATCCTTTGCAAGGACATTGAAGATATACGGGGCAAAAAAAACAAAGAGGGCAAGAAGGATCCCGACGATTCCAAACGTGATGAGCGTCAGGCGCTGGATACGGGGTTCATCGGTCCCGGTAAGGGCAGACCGCAACAGGCCCGATGAGACGATCAGGGCGAATAAGACAAAGAAGATAACCAGCAGGGAAAAGACCGGGACGGGAAACGCCAGTGCAATGATCCCAAGCAGGATTGAGGCAATGCCGGCTGCTATACCGGCAGGCCCTTTGGGAATGGAAGGAAACGAATCCATGGGTGCACCGTAGTTCCCGTTTCACGAGCAGGATATTTATCCGTTCCGTTTGCCTTCCTGCGCCCTTCCCCCGCCCGTCCCGCTTTTTACACTGAAGAGACCCGAGAGTTCGTCAGCAATCTGGTCCGTGGTAAAGATGAGCAGGCTGTCGCCAGCCTTCAGCAGCTCCTCCGGACCAGGCTGGGCTATCGTCCCGCCATCCCGCCGCAGGCCAAAATCCGTAATGCCATATCGTTCGTTCAGGGCAAGTTCGCCGAATCGTTTTCCTTCGGCATCCGAACCCGGCTCAACGGTCAGCATATGGATTCGGAGGGAGAGGAGCATGGTATCCATCCCGGGGACCGTGGTGCTGTTCTCGCCGCTTTTTACAAACTTGGTGTACCCCCAGGCCTGGAGTTTCTTGACGGTCCTGCCGATCTCGGGCTCCGGCAGATGGTACTTCCGCAGCGCACGGGTGAAGATCTCCTTTGCGGCTTCGAACTCCTCGGAAACCACTTCATCAGCGCCAAGGTCAAGGAGGTACTGGGCATGCCGGATGTGTTCAGTCCGCGCAATGATATAGACGGACGGGGCCATCCGGCGGGCTTTATGGACAATGCGGGGGATAGCCTCCTGTTCGGACACCACCACAACCAAGGCCCGTGCATGATGGATCCCGGCATGCTCAAGAACCTCCTCCTGCACGGCATCGCCAAAGATAAAAAACGGTCTCCGGGCGGATTTCTCCCGGCGGATGATATCGGGGTTCAGTTCGATGACGGCATAGGGGATTCCGGTGATCTCAGCTGCCCGGGCCACGCTCTTTCCTGTGATCCCGTAACCGGCGATGACAATATGATCGCGGAATTCCGAACCCTGCCCATCCTGGCCCGAGAGGATTTTGCTCTCGTGGGCAATCCGGGCGGGCACCAGCCGGTAATAGAGGTCTACCATACGGGGACCGGCGACCATGAACAGGGGGGTCAGCGCCATCGTAATGATCGCCGAGGCAAGGAAGATCTGGTACACAAGCGTCGGGATAAAACCCGAGTCAAGGCCGGTCTTAGCAAGGACAAAGGAGAACTCCCCCACCTGGCAGAGCGCAAACCCGGTCAGGATGGACGTGCGGGCGGGCAGGCCAAGGGCTGCTGAGGCAAAGGCACCGGTGAGGATCTTGATCCCGATGATGAGAGTGACGAGGAGGATGATCAGCATCACAAGCGAGAAGTCACCAAGAATACTCCGGGTGTTGAGCAGCATGCCGATGGAGAGGAAAAAGACACTCGCGAATACGTCACGGAACGGGATGATATGGCTGAGGGCATCGATGTTGTAATCGGATTCCCCGATAATGAGGCCGGCAACAAATGCCCCGAGGGTAAAGGAGAGCCCTGCCTGGTTGGTCAGCCATGCAACGATAATACAGATCCCCGCGATCGTGATGAAGAACAACTCGCGGCTCCGCTGGCGGGCAACGCGGTACAGCAGGCCCGGGATGACAAAACGCGCAAGCAGGATTACCATCACAAGGATGACGAACACCTTGACAATCTCACGCGGGAGGGATGCAAGGTCTGGGCCGGCCGTACCCATGAAGAGCGGCAGGATCAGGATCATGGGGATGATAGCAAGGTCCTGGAAGATGAGGATGCCAAGAAGGGTCCGGCCCTGGATGGTATCCACCTCGCGGCGCTCCTGCAGGATCTTCATGACAATGGCTGTGCTTGAAAGGGAGATGATGAACCCGAAGACCACCGCGGAATTGAACGGGACACCGAGGAAATGGGCAACAATCGTCACCGCGATGATGGTGGTGCAGAGCTGGATGAGACCCCCGATGATTGCCGTGCGCCAGGATTTGAGGAGCTTGTCAAACGAGAACTCAAGACCGATGGTAAAGAGCAGGAGGATGATCCCGATCTCCCCGAAGGACTCAATCGACGCTTCGTTTGTTATGAGCCTGAGCCCGTACGGCCCCACCAGCATCCCGATAACAAGGAACGCAACGATACCGGGGATACGGAAGATCTGGCTGGCATACAAAAAGATGATCGAGATGATCGCTATCCCGACGAGTGCAAGCATGATATCCACTATTTCACCCCGACACAAGAGAACTGCCGGTTATGACGGCAGGTGGGAATCAGCATATTGTTGGAAAACCGGTCCAGGTTCATTGTCAGTTGTGCAGAATACTCTTTGACGGTATTCCAGATGAGTCTTGTTGCGGACCCGGCTGCATGCGGCACGGATCCTCTTTGACAGGAACGGAAAAGAAGTCATATTTGCGGCAGAATCACAAAAACAAGAGTGCCCCAGGCCTGATTTGAACAGGCGACAACTAGATCTTCAGTCTAGCGCTCTCCCAAGCTGAGCTACTAGGGCAGGACTACAATATTTGTCACTTGTCACTAATAAATGATCTGTTCCTGCTCCTGAAAACAGCAGAAAATGCCCTTGTTTTGACCGTTCATTTTTTTTACGCAGCGGTGGCAGTATTATCCAATGCCGCCTGCTCCCTCACCCGATAATGAATCCGGCCTGGCAAATGCCATCCGCAGCCGGACTGCCAAGGTTGTCCACCTCACCCACAATGACCTGGATGCTGTCGGGGCCGATGCTATCCACCGGATGGTGTTCGGAGCCGGAGACGTGTTCACGATCTGGAGTTCCGTGGGAAAATTCCCCTCGCTCCTCGCGCTGGTGGCTTCAGCGGAGGGAAAAGGCGACCTGCTCTCCATTTCCGATCTCGGGTTTCATGCCGACGCGGTATCCCTTGTCGCAAAGGCAAAAAAGAATGGCTGGAACGTGGAATGGCGGGACCATCACCGGTGGCGGGACGAGGAGGTTGCAAAAATCCAGAAGGAGGCCGGCCTGCTGCACATCGATACCAGTGTCTGCGGCACCGGGATTGTTGCCCGCGACCTTGCAGCGGATAACCCGGTAGCCGCCGAAGTGGCACGGGTTGTCTGCGATTATGACCTGTGGAAACATGCCGACCCCCGCTCCGCGGTGCTCGGGCAGGTGCTCCAGAAAAAAGAGAACCGGGAGCATGTCCGCGACTGCCTGGTGCAGGGAATCTTCACGGATGAGCGTATCGAGCGGGAATATGCCGGGATCAGGGCCGAAATGGAAGACGCGATGCACCGGAGCCTGAAGCAGGCCACGTTTATGGGCAGCAAATACCGGATCGTCTTTACCCCGCTCTACGGCTACCCGAGCGAGACTGCTCACTTCATCCGGGATGAGAAGAATACCGAGATTGAAGTCATCATCGGAAAAGACGGCAAGTTCTCGATCCGCTCGGTTCCGCCCATCAGCCATCTCATTGCCCGGGAATTCGGCGGCGGCGGCCACCCGCACGCGGCCGGCGGCTCATTCAACTTCACGGTCATCGAACGCTTCACCTGGTGGCTTTTCAAGAAGAGCAGGCACTTCGATGAACTCGTGACCGTGGCTGATAAACTCTGAACCGGACTGCCAAAAATCCATAGCCCGCACCGGGCGACCGGGGACACATTACCCTTCCGTGAGACGGCCGTCCTTTGTACTATTGACCTGCCGCCACTCCGCCGGCCTGCCGGTTGCAGGGCAGTGCAGGATCTCAATATCATCCAGGAGTGTCAGCATACAGGGCTTTTTGCACAACTCGCAGCGCATGATTCTCATCAGTTCCACCAACCGGGTACGGATGCAACACTCCCCGGGGTTTTCCGGTTGCAGGGTACCACACTTCCATTCTCTTTGAATTACCCGCAATTTAACAAAATCGCAATCATATGATGCCCGTTGTTGATGCATGGCGATACCTGGAACGATGATTCAGGCACCATATCATTCATTTTTATTACCAATCAGCAATGATACCTATTCGTGACACGTCACCGGGGAAGTGGATTGTACCATGGATTCGCTGCCTGAACCTGTACCCGTATCTTCGCGGGATGAATCAATCCGGATCAAGGATTTTTTAAAAAAGAATTCCCGGGGGATGAATATCCGGGAGATCTCCGATGCCCTGAAGATCAACCGGAACTCAGTTGCCAAGTACCTTGAGGTTCTCACCAGCCGCGAAGAGGTGGAAGTTAAGAATTTTGGCAAATCCAAGGTCTACTTCCTCGCCCAGCGGGTGCCAGTCTCAACCCTGATGCGGTTGTCGTCAAACCTGATGCTGATCATCAACCGCGATCTTGCCGTCGTCCAGATCAATGATGCCTTCCTGCAGTACATGGGAAAAAACCAGGATGAGGTAGTCGGCTCCTGCATGCAGGACCTCAACTGTGATCTACTGGAGAATGAAAAGATCCTTGCATGGTGCAATGAAGCCATTTCAGGCCAGGAAATCTCTGAAGAGATCAGCATCGACGCAGATCCTTCACGCCAGTACTTCCGCGTTGTCCTGACGCCGACCCGGTTTCCGGACAATACTACCGGCGTGATCCTCTTCTTTGAGAATATCACCGAGAAAAAACAGATCAAATCTGCCCTTGCCGAAAGCGAGGAGAACTTCCGGACCCTGGTTGACGAATCCGGTGACGGGTGCATCATCGTTGACGAGACCGGGCGGATCAGTGCCTGGAACAGGTCCATGGAGATGATCTGCGGCATACCCGGTACGGAGGCGATCGGCAGCAATATCGTGGATATTATCTGCCGGATGCTGGTTCCGGAACACCGCACCGACCACCACATAAGACGCCTGAAAAAGGTCATCCATACGGCGCTGGAAGAACAGTCGTTTCCCCTCAGGCATATGCCGGAGGAACTGGAGATCCAGCACCTTGCGGGTGAACGGCGCTATATCCGCAACCTGACCCTGCCAATCCGTTTTGGCAAAAAACTCCATTACGGGGTCATTGTCCGGGACATCACCAAGCGAAAAACTGCCGAGGAGCTCCTGCGCCAGAGCGAGGAGCGGTACCGGCACATTGTCGAGACCGCAAACGAAGGGATCTGGGCAATGGACAGGAATCTTGTCACGACCTTTGCCAACCAGAAGATCGCAAATATCCTGGGGTATTCCGTTGACGAGATTGTCGGCCGGCCGTTTACGGATTTTATCCTGCCGGAAGACCAGGATGACAATACGCAGAAAATGGAGAACCGGAAAAAAGGGCTCGGCGAAATCTACGAACGCCGGATCGTCAAAAAAGACGGAAGCATCCGCTGGGTGCTGATCTCTGCAACCCCCTTAAAAGATGAGGACGGGGCGTATAACGGCTCGTTTGCCATGATAACTGATATCACAGAACGTAAAGCTGCTGACACCCTCCTGCGAGAAAGCGAAGAAAAATACCGGCGGATTGTTGAGACGGCAAATGAGGGCATTGTTATCATGGACAAGACGAGCGTGATCACGTTCGTGAACCAGAAAATGCTTGACTTTTTGGGATATCAGGGCAGGGAACTGGTGGGAAAGACCCTCTCCTGCATCGTGCACCCAAAGGAACGTGCTGACCACGAGATCCGGATGCAGCACCGGCGGGAAGGGCGCAAGGATACGTATGAGCGCCGCCTTCTCCGTAACGACAAAAGCTCCTGCTGGGTGCTCATCTCTGCAACACCGGTTATCGATCCGGATGGCACGTTTGCCGGGTCTTTTACGATGGTCACCGATATCACGGAACACAAAACCGCTGAAGACCTCCTGCGGCAGAACGAGGAGAAATACCGCCGGATTGTCGAGACCGCCAACGAGGGGATTGTGGTTATGGATCAACACCACAGAATCACCTTTGTCAACCGGCGGTTCTGCGATCTCCTGGGTTACCCGGAGAACGAGATTCTCGGCAGGGACATCACCATGGCGATGCACCCGGATGAGCTCCCCGACCATGAAATCCGCATGCAGAACCGCAGGAACGGGAAAAAAGAATCGTACGAACGCTGCCTTGTAAAAAAGGATGGCAGCACCTGCTGGGTCCTTATCTCGGTTACCCCGGTCATGGATCCGGGGGGCGCGTTCGAAGGATCCTTTGCCATGCTCACGGATATCACCCGGCGCCACACGTTTGAGAAAGTCCGGCAGGAGGCTGTGGAGCAGGTTGAGAAGAATATCGAGCAGCTTGCTATCCTTGGTGAACACCTGCGCGACCCCCTGACTGCCATCCTTGCAAAGACACCTGATATGCCGCCGGAAACTGCAGACCTGGTGACATCGCAGGTCCGGGAGATTAACGACATTCTTGCACAGATCGACAAAGGATGGATTGAATCCGAGAAAGTGCGCTCATACCTGCGGAAATATCACGAGTTCACCCTGCCGGAATGAAAAGGGCCACGCACCGGTAACCGGTTGCATCCAGCGGGTGCCAGGCAATCCCTGGCAGATACTTCCCCCCCGGGCGCAAGGTTTTTTCCCAGAATGGCCGTCCCATTCCGGTATACGGTGACAATGAGTTGATTGAACCTGCGCCATCCAGTCAATATTTAATAGCCCTCCACAAACCTCCTCGTAACCATCTATGAAGCACACCCACCTTATCCTGATGTGCCTTGCACTCACTGTATGTACAGTGATGCCGGCACAGGCATTTGAGGCAAAGTCGCTCACAATAACCATTGCGCCGGATGGCGACGCAGAGATCAATATGCAGTATGAGCTCTCGTTCATTGAACAGAGCGCGGTTTTTTTCAAGATAACGGATCCTGCCGCTGAACTCAAGAAAGCCTTTGACTCGGGTTCGAGTGAGCCCGTCACCGTCACACAAGCCACCAGTTCCTCTGCAACCGTCATCGTCCCCGCCTTTGCAACCATCCACAAAGGTGCCGGTAAGAATACCATCGTAACCCCGTCAGTCTCCTTTGCCAAAGCCGAAGAGGTCATCAACAGTTACTGGTTTGCTCCCCTGGTCAACCCGGACTTCTCACCTGCCGTGAGCACCGTTGTCTTCCCCGATGGATACCGGGCAGAATTCCAGGATGTCATCTCCCTTCCCCCGATTTCCCGGCCGGTATTCACATCACCGTAAGATCGGACCATAATTCCGGCCGGTCTTTTTGTTCTTTTTTTCCGGTCTGCCGCAGGGTTCAGGGATAAAAAGGCTTGTGATGAGATTGACGGTTCCTGCCCGGACCTGAAATTATCAGGCTCTATGCACCCGGTATTTCTCACTCAATCCAGGAATTGTCACCGGCAGGGTAAAAACCGGAGTCCTGCACCGGGGCATTGCATGGCGGTTCTTTTCAGGATTCGTAAACCGCCCGGGCAACAAGGTCCTTCCAGTAATCCTCTTCATTACGGGAATTATAACCGCCGCAGACAATCTGGTCCGGATCAAGGTGCTGGCGTGCAAGGGAAATTGCAGCAGCGTCCGCGTCGATGATGAAGACCTTCCGGATGGTATACTCTTCTTTCAGGGCAAAGAGGCGGGAAAGCCGGTCAGCGGGAACCGCCACCTGCCATTGCCGGTCCAGGAGCTGCTCAAGGCTCCGGGTATCCGGGGACGGGTGAAAATAGAAGACATTCTTCCCGGCAAGGGAGGCGAGTTCTGCCGGGACAAGGGAGTCCGTGATAAGCACATGCCCGACGACCCCGGTGTCCCGCATTGCCCGCATAATCGTACGGTACGCGGAACAGATCGCATCATTCCATTCCAGTTCATCCTCGTAATATTCATCCCGGATACCCAGGGCATGCGGGGCCGGCATCGCGCACCAGGCACCTTTTTTCCGGACAACGATACCCGCTGCATCCTCAATGATATCCGGCGTATCAACATGGAGTTCCCCGGTGGCTTTCCGGCCCGTAACACCCTGGAGGCAGGAGAGAATGCGGTCCCGGTAAAAGGTCCCCCCGGCACAGGGCATCGTGATGCTGGCTTCTGCCTGCGGGGCAAGCGACTGGTCCACCCGCCAGGTCATGATATCGGCAAGCCTGCCCTTGTGCTCCGCTATCCATGCCGCAAGAGTGGATACATCTGGAGTGCCGGGTTCCGCGCCAAAGGCCCGCGTGGGGAGGACGTGTCGTTTTGCCATCTACAGTTATTATTACCCATAACCATCTAAAACGTAATGATGAATCCGCCACCGCTTCTCGTCACCTGCGGCCTGCCGTACACCAACGGCCCCTGCCATCTTGGTCACCTGCGAACATACGTACCTGCTGATGCGTATGTCCGCTATATGCGGCGGGCAGGCGAAGAAGTGGTCTTTGTCTGCGGTTCGGATAACCACGGAACACCCATCGTGGTATCAGCCGAAGAGGC
This sequence comes from Methanomicrobiales archaeon, assembly GCA_012798365.1. Lineage (GTDB taxonomy): Archaea > Halobacteriota > Methanomicrobia > Methanomicrobiales > Methanospirillaceae > Methanoregula. Next base: position 9,268 of record JAAZNH010000138.1, read on the forward strand.
GGGCATCTCACCAAGGGCACTCTCGGAGCGCTACCACCAGCACTTCGACGAGACCTTCAAAAGGATGGGCGTCATCTTCGACCGCTTCGGAATGACGGACGATCCTACAAACCACCACCGGGCACAGTCCATGGTTGGGGAACTCGTGAAGAACGGGTACATTTACAAGCAGATCGTCCACCAGGCCTACTGCCCGAAATGCAAACGGTTCCTCCCGGACCGGTATGTCGAGGGTATCTGCCCCCACTGCGGCAAATTAGCCCGCGGCGACGAATGTGACCAGGGATGCGGCAAGCACCTTGAGCCGGGCGAGATCAAGGATCCGGTCTGCAAAGTCTGCGGGACAAAGGCCGAGTTCCGCGACCAGGAGCATTACTTCTTCAAACTCTCGGAGTTCAAGGATTTCCTGCTGCCCTACCTCGATACCGTGCGGGGCACCACCAATGCGAAGAACTACGCGATCGGCTGGATCAAGGACGAACTCCATGACTGGTGCATCACCCGCACCCTAGACTGGGGGGTAAAGTTCCCCGGCCGCGATGACCTTGTGGTATACGTCTGGGTCGATGCCCCGATCGGTTACATCTCCTTTACCGAGGAATGGGCAAAGGCCAATGGCAGGGACTGGAAGCGGTACTGGTGCGGCGACAACCGGGTCACGCATTTCATTGGCGGGGATATCATCTACCACCACTCCATCTTCTGGCCGGCGCTCCTCAAAGGAGCCGGCTATGGTGTGCCGCACGCGGTGGTTGCCAGCGGGATGGTGAAAGTGGATGACCACAAGTTCTCCAAGTCGCGGGGCTACGTGGTCTGGACCAATGACGATTACCTGGACAAGGGCATCTCTCCGGACTACCTCCGGTACTACCTGCTCTCGTACACGAGCCACACCAAGGAGCTTAACTTCTCCTGGCCGCTCTTTGCCGAGCGGATCAACAACGAAGTTGTCAATATCTTCGGGAACTTCGTGAACCGGACATTATACTTCGCCCAGAAAGAGTTCCAGGGCATCCCGCCAGGACCGGTGGACCCTGCCATCATGGCGGAGATCGAGAAGACCCTTGCAAATGTTGACGCGCTGATGAAGGAGTACGAGTTCAAGGGCGCTGTTGACGCGATCATGGGCCTTGCAGCGTTTGGAAACACGTACATCCAGACCAGCGCACCCTGGAAACTCATCAAGACGGACCGGGCAGCAGCTGCACAGGTGATAAAAAACGCCTGCCAGATCATCAAGGCCCTTGCCCTCCTCATCCAGCCCGTGATGCCGGATGCAGCGGAGCGGTGCTGGAAGCAGCTGGGCTACTACGACGAGGTGGCAAAGCACCCGATCAGCGATGCCCTCCACCCGGTGCCGGAAGCCTGCATCAACCCGCCGACACCCCTCTTTGCAAAGATGGAAGAGACGCAGGTGAAGGAGCTTGACGCACTCTTACAGAAACGCGTTGCCGATGCTAACAAAAAAGCGGAGAAGATTCCCGTGGTAACCTTTGAAGAATTCCAGAAACTCGATATCCGGACCGGTAAAGTCCTGTCCGCAGAACCGGTGCCGAAGTCGAACAAACTCCTGAAACTGATGGTGGACATCGGCACCGAGACGCGCCAGATCGTTGCCGGCATGCAGCAGTTCTACAAGCCCGAAGAACTCGTGGGAAAAGATGTAGTTGTTGTCACCAACCTTGCCCCGGCAAAGATCTTCGGTGTCGAGAGCAACGGCATGGTACTCGCGGCCGGGGATACGGCATCGCTGCTTGTGCCACTGAAGCCGGTTGAGACCGGCTCGAAAATCCGGTAATCCTGTTTATTCTTTGTACGAGACCTGGAATGGTTCGAGGTATTCCCCGATCCTCCGGATGTTTTTCCTGTTCATGCCATCCCGGTCGGATTCAATCCCCCGTGCACCAAGCGGGGCATACCGGCTGGAGTAATGAATAACGGTCTTTTTTGGGGGAACAGCCTCCAGTTCAAAACGGAGGATGAACTGGATGGGAGTGCCCAGGATCTGCGTGTACCTGTCGGGGGTAATAACCTGAAGAAATCGCTGGTCTCTGTCCGCTGCAATAATGACCTGAGACTCAAGCGTGCTGATGTACTGGAGGCAGAGATCAAATGCATCATCAAAAGTACGGTCCACTTCTATCGCATGCCGGGCACAGGTTTTCCCCAGATAGGGATCTTCGCAGGGAGGGAGCGGGTAGTCCATTGCAATAAAACGAGGTACCCACACCAGAAAGGCCACACAGCAGAGTGTCAGCACTATGGCGGGAAGGTAGCGTTCAGGGCCGGCATTCGGACCCGTAACCAGCACCGGTAAAGAGATGAATACGATTCCAGTAACAAGGAGGAAAGCAAAGAACATCCCGGACAGTACGACTACCCTCTGCCGGTTCATGGAC
>JAAZNH010000002.1 GCA_012798365.1 Methanomicrobiales archaeon
CCGGATGGCGACCTGCTGCGCTGTACCATTCACCGCGACAGCCCGGCGCAATGCAAATTCTACCGGTGTGTGGTGATGCGGGTGTATGACAGGGGCAATACCCTCCTTGGAACCGTGCGGGGGACTCTGGACCTTCATACGGATGACCCCGGGCTGCGGGGTGCATGGGATTCGCTGCAAAACGAGCGGCCAAAAGATGATGCGCTCGCTGAATCCTGGCTTTTGGAAAAACTGACCCGGAAAGGGTATCGGATCGAATAACCGGGTAAAAAAGGGGGACGAACCGGTTTTATCCGGGCGTTTCCGCTTCCTCTGGCGAGGGAGTTTCTGCGGGTCCGAAGTAAATACCGGATCCCAGCCACCACGTGTCATCTACCTGCATCACGTACCCCAGTTTCTTTTCAACCCGGTTGTTCTGCGTGGGATTGATGTAGGAATACTCAACCAACCCGTTACCGTCGGTTGTCGCATCCATCAGCTCGCGGATGAAATATTTGCCACCGGCATCCAGCTCATCGAGACGGTTCACGCCGATCTTCTCCGGGTTGACCGGGTGGGCGATGGTGGTGCCATTGTAATCGTAGGCGTATATATAGAGGGGGCCGCGGAAGAAGGAGCCCCGGGGATTGGAGAACTCTGCAAGAGCTTTTTCTTTTCCATTGGCGTGAGCATATGCCACGGCTTCTTGCACAAATGCTACCATTGTTTCTTTTGTTGCTGTTTCCGCTGAAGGTGCAGGAGACAAGGACACTGCCGGTGCCGGCCCGGCTGCGGGTGCAGGAACCTGCCCCTGCGTGCAGCCGGCACTTACCAGGAGGAGGAATAGAATAATGAGGAACAAACCGCCCTGATAAATTCTTGATTTCATGCCTTACGATGGACACGTATCGCAGATAAACCCTTCAGATTCAAAGGATTATAATTATCAGTTTTTTAGAATGAGCCTGCTCCCTGTTTTCTTCAGAGGTGCCTGAAACGTTCTTCCATTCATCCCTTTGCTACGGAAATTGCGGCACGTGCATGGGAGAAATCAGCACGCTTTTATTTCATGGTGCACGTATGATCCGTCCATGGAGATGCGGGGATTTTTCACCATCCTTCTGATTGCTGCAGTCCTGGCTGCCTGTGCCGGCTGCAGCCAGACGGTTCAACCGATGACAAACAGCAGTACGGCGGCAGGGCCCGGCAGTACGGCCACTCCTGCGGTTGTGCCCGCGGAAACCGCGTTGAAAAGCCGGGTAATCACTCCTGCCGATCTCACCCTCCGGGTGAAGGATGCAGTTGTCTATGCCCGCGAGAACGGCAGGGAGAAAGCCGTAGCAGCGTTCAATGACCCGGCCGGCCCGTTCGCGCGGGACAATATCTACGTCTTTTCTGAGGATTACGAGGGTGTCGCCCTTGCTGAACCCTTCGAACAGAACCTTGTTGGTACCAATATCCAAACCATGACCGATCATTACGGTGTCGAAATGGTCAAAAACCTTCAGGAGACCGCCGGTTATGGTATCGGGTACGTAAGTTATGATTACCCGAACCCTGCCGATAACAAGGAAATCGCGCCCAAGCTGTCAGTTGTTGCAGATGTCGACGGTACATATTATGTTGGCGCAGGTGCGTATGCCGGGTCCGGGATGGTGTATCCATCCTCCGCACTCGGCCCGGCCACCCACACCTACACAGTCCCTGAACTTGTTGCGTTTGTAAAGAACGCCGTGTCCTATACAAAGACCCGCGGGAAAGAGAAAGCCTTCCAGCTAATCAATGACCAGCAGGGGCAATTTGCCGATGGCGAACTGACCATTATCGCGGTTGACTACAACGGCACCATGCTTGCAAGTTCAATTTCCCCGGAAACTGCCCGTGATCGGATCAATCTTATCAACTATCATGACCCGGATGGCGTGAGAACAATCCGGGAGATGCGGGATCTTGTCCTGCAGGGCGGCGGTTTTTCGTATACCGTTGCGGCCGTGACAAAAGACAACAGGACCTACTATGCCCCCAAGATCGACTACGCTGAACCGGTCGATGACACCTACTGGATCTTTTCCGGCATCATTGTGCCGGAATATGAACAGCTGCGCGAGGGAAACCTGACGGGTATTGTTGTGCGGAACCACACCCGGACCGAACTCTATTCACTGGTTGACCGTGCAGTCACCTACGCAAGGACAAACGGGAAAGAAAAGGCACTTGCCGAGATTAACAATCCGGGCGGACAGTTCACTACAGGCGATCTCTTTGTGTGGGCGGAAGACTTCAACGGGACCGTTCTTGCTGATCCGTACTGGAAAGAGGGGGTTGGGAAGAACTGGATAGAGTATACTGATCCGTATGGCGCAAAACCAACAATCGTGAATATCAATGCAATAAGGAGCGGGACAGGGTTCACCCGCGCAATGATTTCATATCCCTGGACCGGTGGAGAACAATCAGTCCCGAAACTGATGTACGGGCGGGCAGTTGATGATTCGTGGTGGATTGCCGGCGGAGTCTATGGAGTTGAGGTACTCTAAGGACATACGGTTTTTCTGGTTCCTCTGGCAAACCACGGGTTCAAGGTATTATCCGGCCCCGGCACAGCAGGGGAAAACCGGCCATCGGCCGTTCCCCGTCCACTCCCTTTACTAAAAAAAGCGCGTAATACAGCTCCTTAACATCGGCCAGTACAGGTGCTTCCGGACGGCCGGTATCCCTACTGATAAATTCCGGGTATTTGTCTGCAGGAAAGGGGAAAAATCACCCGGTGAAACAAAGGCTGTATTTGCGTGCTGTCGGGTTTGGAGGACGAACACTATCCGTGGAGGATGGCCATACCAAAATTTGTGAGAATTGTAATCAGCGGGATTTCTTCTGGTTGTTAACCATCATAAACGGGCATTCAGGATCCATTCGGATCAATTCCGGGAAACTTCTCGAACAAAACTCTCGTCCAATTTCGTACAAAAAAAATCACGTTCAATTTCCGGCTTTTTTTTTCGACCCCTCACCCCCTGCTTAAAAATTTTTAATCACACCTTGATTGCATTGTGCGCAGGGTCTCTTCGGAGAATCAGAAATTTTGTAGGTTGTACATGCATATTGTAGGATAATTAACCTACAATCGGCTCATCAATTTACACCCCATGATCGCGATGAAAATTTTCCCATCAGGGTTTGCGATAAAAAATGTACCAGTGAATCGTTCACGAGAAATGTGATCTCAGGACCTGCTCAGGAACTTTCCATCAGGGTTTTGATAGGGATCTTATTGATTGGAAATATCCGGACTTGTTCAGACACGTATCCGCACCTTTGTCCATACGTTCAGGTGTCCCCATCTGCCAGGGTGGGGAGAAAGGAGAGGGGAGCCGGGATTGAGACCAGGGGGAGGTGACAGGAGAGGGGCCGGCGCACACCATGCCAGCATACAGGATACAATTTCCGGTTTGGCAAAGGCAATAACCGGAAATAACAGGAACCTGAAAGACCGCAGAAACATACCACTAAAACGAATTGAAGACATTAAAACGGACAGTAGAAGAGAAGAAGAATCGTGACGCCCAGGTCGGAATTCGAATCCGAGTCGATTGCGTGACAGGCAATCATGATAGGCCACTACACTACCTGGGCACTTGTTTGGTACAGTTAATCCCGCCTCCCAGATTCGAACCGGGGACATCGCGGTAGCCGCGCAGTTACCTTTGACGGTAAACCAATCTACAGCCGCGCACTCTACCAGGCTGAGTTAAGGCGGGGCACTGCCTAATAAGATAGGGATAATTCCGTATTAAACGTATCGTAGCCGGACCCCCATTCTGCACGAAAAACAGGCGAAAACCGGTACTTCGGAAATTCCCGGGGCCCCCTGCGCGGAATTTGCGTTATGGGACTCCAGTTCGTCCTGACGGGTAGTTCTTTTTCAAGACAGCCAGCACAAGACCATACCGCCATCCGGGAAAGACGGCAATTCATGGTTCAATTGAAAAACGAAACGCGAATTCTGGTGCAGCGATTCTTTAAATAATCCGCATGCCTACCATAGGGTATGACAGCTCGCAAGGATTTTGCGGGGGATCGTCTTCTTCACCGATAGCGCAGCTCGTGAAGAAGTAACTGTTTTCGATACAACATTACGTGACGGAGAACAGACCCCTGGTATTGCATTCACATTTGAACAGAAGATCGAGATTGCCCGCCAGCTCTCCGCAATCGGCGTACACGCGATAGAGGCAGGGTTCCCTGCATCGTCAAAAGCCGAGAAAGAGACGGTAACTGCAATTAAGAAACTTGACCTGGATTCAAAGATCTGCGGTCTTGCCCGGTCGACAAAAGGGGATGTTGACACTGCATTAGCCTGTGGTGTCGATATGGTCCACGTCTTCATCCCCACGTCCGACATCCAGCGTGAGAACACGATCAAGAAGAGCCGCAAGGAGGTTCTTGAGATTACCGCGGATATTATCAGTTATATCCGCAGGCATTCTGACCTGTGCATGTTCTCGGCAATGGATGCCACGCGGACGGACTGGGACTACCTGATTGAAGTGTTCCGGACTGCTGCCGATGCCGGTGCAACGATCATCAATGTCCCGGATACCGTCGGGGTGGTCTCACCCTCGGCGATGAAGACCCTCATCACCCGGATCAACCGGGAGGTTAATTGCCCCATCGATGTCCATTGTCACAACGACTTTGGCTTAGCGGTCGCAAACACGATTGCGGCAGTTGAAGCCGGGGCATCGCAGGTGCAGGTAACCGTCAACGGCATCGGGGAGCGGGCCGGCAATGCGGACCTTGCGCAGACCGTGATGATCATTGAATCCATGTACCGGATCAGGACCGGCGTTGTCAAGGAACGCCTTGTTGAGACGTCCCGCCTCGTCTCCCGGTTCTCCGGTATTGCCATCCCGCCAACCCAGCCCGTAGTGGGCGAGAATGTCTTCTCGCACGAGAGCGGCATCCATGCCCACGGGGTGCTCAAGAACGCGGCAACCTTTGAACCGGGCATTATGACCCCCGAGATGGTGGGGCACCGCCGCAGGCTCACGCTCGGTAAACATGTTGGCAGGCATGCGGTCCAGCAGATGCTCAAAGATGTCCACATCGAACCATCCGATCCCCAGATCGATGCCATTGTCGAGAAGGTCAAGACCATTGCCAACCGCGGCAAGCGGGTGACCGATGCCGATCTCTACGAGATCGCCGAGAGTGTCATGGGTATTGAACTGAACCACAAAACCGTTGATCTCCGTGATATTGCCATCATGACCGGCAACCATGTCATCCCGACAGCCAGTGTCAAGGCCGTCGTAAATGGCAAAGAGCACATTCACTCAGCGGTTGGCAATGGCCCGGTAGATGCCGCCATGAACGCGATTCTCGGGATTACCCCCACAAAACTCGCGCTCAAGGAGTTCAACATCGAGGCTATCTCGGGCGGGTCCGATGCCATGTGCCATGTGACCATTGCTGTGGAAGATGAACATGGCAGGATCTTTGATGCCAGCGGAAGCGGGGATGATATCGTCCTTTCCTCCGTTGAAGCCATGGTCAATGCCGTGAACACGATTAACCGGGCCAGATAACCCGGTCACAATTTTTTCAGGTTGGAATTGCGGATCTGGACCAGGATCCCCAGCGCAGTTTCATACCCATACAGGGATGCCCGTACGGACAACTTGGTGATGACCTCATCGGTCGACGCAAGGTAGCGCTTTGTAAATCCGCCGTTCCGGTCGGCAGAGTCAAGCAGGTTGTCAATCCGGTCACAGATCTTGACAAGCGTTGCTTCCGGGGGGGCATCGAGAATCCGGTCCAGACTGTCAGAGAGGCGTGCAGCTTTTCCGGCAATCGTGTTCTTCTTGGTCATGGCCTCGACGATTGCCGCAATATCCTGCCGGTCTTCCTCGGGAAGGGGCAAGTGTTCAACCAGTTCATCCGTCCTGACCAGCCATTCCGGCGGGCAGTCCTCGTACACATCATGGAGCCACGCGGCGATGATGGCGACATGCGATCCATTGAAGGTACCGACA
>JAAZNH010000139.1 GCA_012798365.1 Methanomicrobiales archaeon
ACTGAAAACGAAGAGGATAACCCGACCGCACATATCGAGAAGATTGCGGAGGAGATCGGGGTGCGTGGCGAACCCCTGCTCGAATCGTACCTTGAGCTTCTGATGAAGAAGAACGCTCACGACAAGGAATAATTCCCGTTTTTCCTTTTTTGCCGGCAACGGGAACGATACTCAAACTCAGGGAAAAAACGCGTTTTGCATCCGCTCATGCGTCAGTGAAAACAAAAAGAGATTCAGGCCGGCCGGATAAGGGCCGTGCCGGTTCCTGCCAATCCTCTCAGATAGTCAGGAGTTCGACCTTGATGTCCCGGGCTTCGTTGCCGAAGTGGAGCATCGCACAGTAGCCGTCCATGGCCGGGCCGGGGTTGATGATCTTGACACCGTCAACATCCATCACACCGCGCTGGTCGTGGATATGGGCACAGCAGACAATATCGAAAGCCTTCATGTGCTTCCGGATGCTCTGGCTGCCCACGTGCTCGCCGTTCGCCTTGTCAAGCGTCTCGTACGGGGGAGCATGGCAGAGAAGGATGTTGTGCACACTCTTCTCCATCTTTTTCATCGCGCCGTTCATCACGTCATCTATCTGCTTGTCGGTCAGCTCGAACGGGGTGTTGAACGGGGTCGGGTTGGAACCTCCAATACCGACAATCGTCATCTTGCCCAGGTTCATGTGGTGCCCGTGCATGTTCACGGCATCCGAGTGTTCGAGCGTCTCGAGGATCTCACGGGGGTCGCAGTTGCCGGGCACTGCAAAACACGGCACATCGATGCGTGCAAGCACGTCATCGACCGCGTCAACCGGACCCATATTCGTAATATCACCTGCAATAAATACCGCTTCCGGATTTAATTCCAGAAATGAATCAATTTTACCGAATTGACCATGGAGATCTGCTAACAAGAGCACATCCGTCATGGTATATCATTTGAAGGCGCTCGTAAAAACCTTACCGCACGACCGGTTCCGTGCCCGGCCCGTTTCTCCGAGAGGGCGTGCCATCTGGACGGCATCACCCCAAGGCAAATCATCACAACGCGCGGGCAGCCGGAGTCTGCAGGCCGGGCTGGAATCACAGCCCGTTCCCGCACGAATGACCTGCGCTGTCGGCCTTATTCCGGCGGTGAAAACCGTTCCTCCGCACGGGTCCACGAGCCGGTCAGGCGTCCCGAGAGGGCAAGGCTCCCGCAGGTCTTCTCCACTTCCGGCAAAAGGGTGCGGGCAGGGGAGCCCGCCAGGGAGGTGCCCGGCAGGGGGATGAACCGGTGTACATGCACTTTACCGGCCCGGGCTGTCTCTTTGATGAGCTCAAGCGTTGCCCGCTGGTCTTCATCAGACTCAAACGGGATCCCGACAATAAAATCCACCACCGGCTCAAGCGCAAAGTCCCGGCACCGGTCAAGTGCGGTATGGATATCGGCAACGGTATGTCCCCGCCCAAGGCGTTGCAGGACCGTATCGCTGCCGGATTGTGCACCGAAATGCAGTTTTTTATTGGAGCAGTACCGGTTGACGAGGGTAAGCGACTCATTGCAGATAAATTCCGGCCGCACTTCACTGGGGAATGTCCCGAAGAAGACCTGGTTTTTGCATGCGGCAAGGAGGCGCTCAACTTTCTCCCACCGGGGATGGACACCGTCCGAACCATAGGCAAATGCATTGGGCGAGATAAACCGGACCTGTTCATGCCGGTTTGCATACCTTGTTATTGCATCAACTGACCGGTGCCGCATGCAGTGCCCGAAGATCTGCGGCGTCTGGCAGTACCCGCAGGCGAACGGGCACCCCCGCGAGATCTCGATATAGCCTTTCATCTCCGAAAAGGCCGGGTACCTGTCCAGCAGGACGCAGGTATCTGCCGGCTGGTGCCAGTTGCCGGTCAGGACGCCAGGGATGCGGCCCTCCCCGCCGCTGGCAATGTCACGGAGGAGCCGGGGAAGCGAAAATTCCCCTTCGCCAATAACCACATAATCAGCAAATTCCGCTACCTCCTCCGGGCAGGCAGTTGCATGCGGGCCGCCCACGATCGTGAGACAATCCGCAGCAGCAATCTCGTCACGGTAATGGGATGCATTGAGCGAGTTCAGGCTGTAACAGGTCACCTGGCCGGACGGTTCATCAACAGGGGTGAGGGTGAACACTTCCTTTTCACAGGCAGCGTATAGTACCGCGTACGAGTTCCGCGATGCATGAATGTACCGCCAGTTCACCTGCATATTTCAGAATAGCGTAGGTTGTACAAAGAAAAAAGAGGATGTATCTGGTTATCCGCGGCTGCGGTACGGGCTTAAGACATCGTTGGTCTTCTTGTAGTCCCCGTTATCGAAGGTAACATAGACAACAACCCGGTCGGTCTGCTTAGTACCTTCCAGCTCAACAGAATCACCTTTTTTGTTGCCAACTGTTGCCGTGCGGGTCTGGCCGTCAGCGCGATAGAGGGTTACGTCAATTTTCTTGACATGGATCTGGCCCATGCCGCCATCGAACTCAACGGGAATCTTCCCGGCATAGTCCTTCTCCTTGACAATGACCGAGATGACATTCTGGCTGGGCAGGGAATCGGTCGGGGAGGGGACAAGGTTATCCTGGGCCGAAGTTGTGCCGGCCTGCGGGGAGGAGCCACCGGCAGGACCGGAAGAGCCGCCTGATCCAGTACATCCCGCAAGGGCAACCGCAGAACAGACGAGGAGTACCACGATGACAAAAGAACGTGCTTTCATGCAAGAAACCTGCGAGTCCCCGGCATATGAAAATTGTGTTTTCCTGATAAAAATAAAAAATAAAAACCCGCGAAACAGGGTCCGGCTTCGCCGAATCAGGCAGCCCCGATCTCGATCTCGCCGCGATCCCCGTCGACCGTTACCATCACGCCGTTTTTCAGCCCGTCGAGCGGAATGCCGGGCCTGTCGACCATTGGGATATTGCCGATAATTGCGCCGGTGGCGATGATGGGTTCTGCCTCGGTATTGATGATGGCCGCCGGGGCATGCCCGTTCCGGCTCAGTGCATAAAGTATATACGATCCTACCGTGGATCCTTTGCCGTACGGGAAGGCAAGGACCGTGCCGGCAATGCAGGTACCCTGGAGCGGGTGCCCTTTCTCAACAATGACCCCGGTATCCGGGTTCACACCGGATAAGAACGAGATCGGTGCCGGACTGTTCAGCAGGGGGCCGGAAGCCTTTCCCCGGGTAATGCCGCGCGCCTTGTATAGCAAAATCACACCACATAAATGGTTGAAGGTGATCATATATGATGCATATGGAAGAGACTGCCGTCAATAATGCGTCTTCTGGCGAGCTCAAATACCAGATCCAGATCAACGAGCTCGAAGCAGCAATGCTTGACCTGAAGGTGAAGGTTGACGATCTCACCAAAGAGAACGGCCAGCTCAAGCGGGAGAACAACCAGCTTAAGCGCATGCCGCTCTTTGTCGCCGTAATTGTGGATATTTTGGAGAACGGCGAGATCTATCTCCGCCAGCAGGGGAACAACCAGGAATACCTCACCCATGCCCCCGAAGACCTCCGCCCGCTTTTAAAACCGGGGGCCAAGGTTGCCGTGAATAATGCACTGTCCATTGTCAAGGTCATCGGAAACATCTATGACTCCCGCGTCCGCGTCATGGAGCTCGAGGAGTCGCCCAGCATCTCCTACGCCCAGATCGGCGGCCTTGCCAACGAGATAAAAGAGGTCCGGGAAGCCGTCGAGTACCCGCTTACGAAACCGGAGATCTTCAAGCGGATCGGCGTTGAACCCCCCAAGGGTATCCTGCTCTACGGACCCCCGGGAACCGGCAAGACCCTTATCGCCAAGGCCGTGGCCCACGAGGCAAAAGCCACCTTCATCCGCATGTCGGGCAGTGAGCTGGTCCACAAGTTCATCGGTGAAGGCGCAGGTCTTGTCCGCGAACTGTTCCAGCTTGCCCGCGAGCGTGCCCCCGCGATCGTCTTTATTGATGAAGTCGATTCGGTCGGAAGCATGCGGACCAATGACGGGACGAGCGGCAGTGCCGAAGTCCAGCGCACCCTCATGCAGCTCCTTGCCGAGATGGACGGGTTTGACAACCGGGGCGATGTCCGGATCATGGCGGCAACCAACCGGGCCGATATGCTGGACCCGGCACTGCTCCGCCCCGGCCGGTTTGACCGCCTGATCGAGATCCCGCTGCCGGATAAGGAAGCCCGGCTCCAGATCCTGAAGATCCATTCCCGCAAAATGCACCTTGCCGATGTCGACCTTGAATCGATAGCGAGTTCCACCGAGAACTCAACCGGTGCCGAGCTGGAAGCCGTCTGCCGCGAGGCCGGCATGATGGCCGTCCGGCGCGAAGCGGAGAAGGTCGGGAAGGTGGACTTCGAAGACGCGGTCCGCAAGGTCAAGAACGAAGCCGTTACTGAAAACAACATGTATACCTGATGCTGCCGCACCCCGGCACATCACCCATTTTGGTTTTTTTGGGTTGCCATGAACGTACTCCTCCTCCAGCGGGAAGGCACTGATCTCCACCATACCCTCTTCTCTTCGGAAACCAGCCGCCTTGCGCTCCGGTTCTACCACCCGAAGAAGAAGTCCTGCGGGGTCCTCGTCACCTGTTCGACCCTGAGCAGTGCCCTCTCGCTTGTTGCCGAACTGCGCTGGTACATCAGGCGATATGTCCGCGAACCACTCTTTGAGCTGGAACCGGATATCTACTTCACGCACCAGCTGGCCCAGGACGTGTATTATGAACGGACTGCAGTGCTCGGCCCCGGCTGGCAATACCGGAAGATCTACGGGATAAAAGACGGGAAGGTCATCAGTTCCGTACCGATGGCGCCTGGTTCCACGATCGAGGAATACCACCAGGAATACATTGGCGTGGACCGGTCTCTTGAGATCTGGTGCACCCAGGACGAAGTCGAGGAAGGCGAACTCATCGCAACTGACGATGAGGGTGCATCCGGCGCGTAACCCCGGTTCCTTTTCTCTCCTGCGGGAATCCGCACCAGCTGGCGGTCCGGCTCCTGCGGCCCGGGTGATGCAAAAATATATCGTCCGGTGCACTCCAAGTGAGTCTGTTCGTGATATCCCATGCCTGATGCCGCAGCGCACCACAACGGACTCCGGGTACGGTTCAATGGCCGCTCCCGGTTCTTCCGTGAGCTATTCGATTCGGTGCAGGCCGGCCTTATTCTCATCGATCCCCAAAGCCACCGGATTGTGGATATCAACCCCGCCGCCGCAGCACTCATCGATGACCGGCCGGAGAATATCATCGGGTCGATCTGTCACCGGTTCATCTGCCCCGCTGAACAGGGACAGTGCCCGATCACCGACCTTCACCAGGCATTTGATCGTGCTGAACGGGTCCTCGTGACCCGGGACGGGAAGAAGATCCCGGTCATCAAATCCGTGGGATATATTGAGATTGGCGGCGAGCGGTTCCTTCTTGAAAACCTCACTGATAATTCCCAGGTGAAGAAGAGCGAAGCCGCTGTCCGCGAAAGCGAGCGCAAGATACGGGCAATCTTTGACCAGACGTACCAGTTCATCGGTATCATGACGCCGGAGGGGGTCCTCATTGAGGCAAACCGGTCCGCGGTAAAATTCTCCGGTATCGAAGAGCGGGACGTTATCGGAAAATTTTTCTGGGATACGCCCTGGTGGACGCATTCAGCTGAACTCCAGGACCAGCTCCGCGACGCGGTGAAGCGGGCAGCACAGGGAGAATTTATCCGGTTTGAAGCAACCCACAAAGCTCCCGACGGGAGCCTGCACTACATTGACTTTTCCTTAAAACCGGTCATGGATGAACTGGGATCGGTTGTCTACCTGATCCCGGAAGGCCGGGACATAACCGACCGCAAGAAGATTGAGGATGAACTCAACCGGAAGAACGAGGAACTCTATGCCGCCTACGAGCAGCTGACGGCCACTGAAGAGGAGCTCCGGCAGAATTACGAGGAACTGGCACAACGTGAATCCCGGCTCATTGAATCAGAGAATATTTACCGGGCAATCTTTGGCAATACCGGCACCGCCATGGCACTCATCGAGGAGAATACCGTCCTGAGCCTGGTCAATGCGGAATTTGAGAAACTGACCGGTTATTCAAAAGAAGAAGTCGAAGGGAAGATGACGTGGACGCAGTACGTCCTTCCTGAGGACCTTGAACGGATGCTCGCCCAGCACAAGCTCCGGCGCACTGATCCGTCCTCAGCGCTTTCCCATTACGAGTTCCGGGTTAAGACCAAGGACGGCAGGACGCGGGACATCTACCTGACCATCGACATGATCCCCGGCACAAAGAAAAGTGTAGCTTCACTTCTTGATGTGACGGAGAACAAGCGGATGACGAGGGAGCTTAAGGAGTCCCTTCTGGAAAAAGAAGTCCTCCTCCGTGAGATTCACCACCGGGTGAAGAACAACCTCCAGATCATCATCAGTCTCTTAAACCTCCAGTGCCGCAATATCCCGGACACAAAAGTCCTCAATGCTGTCCAGGAATGCCAGAACCGTATCCGGGCCATGGTCCTTGTCCACGAGAAGATCTACCAGTCAGAGCGGATCTCCGAGATCGACATGCGGGACTACACCCGGTTCCTTGTCCGGTACCTCTTCGAGTTTTACCAGGTTGATTCGAACGCCATAACGTTTGATCTTGAGGGAACGCCGGTAAAAGTCAGCCTGAGTATCGCTGTTCCCTTAAGCCTGATCATCAACGAGATTGTCTCGAACTCGATCAAGCACGCGTTCCCCGGCAGCAGGCAGGGGCGCATCCGGATTTCAACGCAGTCAGATAATGGCAGGATCGTTATCACGGCAGGTGATGATGGCGGGGGGATTCCTGACAGTGTGGACCCCGAGACCTCCGGCACGCTCGGCCTGATGCTGATAAACAACCTCTGCCGGCAAATCCATGCTGACCTTGCGCTTGAACGGACCGGTGGCACACGCTATACGATAACCTTCCCGGCCCCTGTTCAGCAGTGAAAAAAAAGCAAAACCGGGGTACCCAAAATTCCGCGCCAATGCGTCCGGCCAATGTCTGGTGCACGGGGGGGCCCCTTTATGCCCTTACGGAAGTTCCTGTAAAAGGGCTGTCGTACCTTTCAGTTGCCGGTCCGGTCGCCCTCTACTTCCCCGCGAGGGAAGTCTGCCGTTCCGGGGGGTGCTTCGAACCGGCTGAAATGGTGGAAAAAGAGTCCTTTACAGGTCGCGCAGAATAAGCGAGACAAGAAGGATAATTCCCATTACGATGAGGACCGGTATCTTCTCTACCAGCCGTATCACGGCTGCAATATCATCAACAATGCTGTAGGTGTACATGGTTACCTGCTCCCCCCGAACTCTACAGCACCGTTATATACGGTGTGAAGAATGCGGTTAAAGATCTCCTGCTGTTCCGGTGTGGGCGGATAGACCGGATCACACTGGACGGTCTCGATCTGACGGATTACATCCCCGATATTGGTCATGATTCAGCGTTCCCTGACTTGTGCTGATTCTATCGTTGAAAGGGTCACCATATATATTGCCCAAATGGGTGTGGTTGCGCAAGGAAACCCGCAAGCGGATACAATGAACCGCCGGGTTACATGCTGCAAAACACAAGGAAGGAAACCGGGCAATGGACAATAGGGAAGAACGCCCGGGAAAAAGAAAAAAAACGGGAGCGGTGGTGTCGCCGCCTTGCTGTTTAAGCAAACATCACGCCTTCAACATCAACCGGCCGCTGGTTGAAGTCAAGGCCTACCTTGGCAATTGCTGCTTCGAAATCTTCCTGGCAGATGGATGTGCGCTCCTTCCTGATTGCAAACATGCCGGCTTCCATGCAGACTGCCCGCAGGTCAGCGCCGTTCCTGCCTTCCGTCAGTTTTGCAACCTCCAGTAGGTCAACATCCGCATTTACTGTCAGGGAACGGCAGTGGACTTTCAGGATCGAGAGCCGCCCGGCTTCATTGGGCAGGGGGATCCCGATAATCCGGTCAAACCGCCCCGGGCGGAGCAGGGCCTTGTCGAGGATATCGATCCGGTTTGTGGCGCCGATGATCTTCACATCGCCCCGGTTCTCGAACCCGTCCATGCCGGCAAGGAGCTGCATGAGCGTGCGCTGGACCTCGCGGTCACCGGAGGTATTCGCCTCGGTCCGGCTGGCACCGACTGCATCGATCTCGTCAATGAAGATGATGGTCGGGGCCTTCTTCCGGGCAAGGTCAAAGAGCTCGCGGACGAGCCGAGCCCCCTCACCAATGTACTTCTGGACCAGCTCCGAGCCGACAACCCGCATGAAATGGGCATTGGTCTCGTGGGCGACTGCTTTTGCAAGCAGGGTCTTGCCGGTTCCCGGGGGACCATGGAGCAGGACACCCTTGGGCGGGTCGATACCGATCTTCCGGAAGAGCTCGGGCCGCTTGAGCGGGAGCTCGACAGCCTCCCGGATCTCGTTGATCTGGGGATCGAGCCCGCCGATATCTGCGTAGGTCTCCTGCGGGGAGTCGGTGAGCTCCATGCCGTAGATCTGTGCATCGAATGACGTGGGGAGGAGTTCGACGATGG
>JAAZNH010000140.1 GCA_012798365.1 Methanomicrobiales archaeon
CTCATCTCCCTCGTAACCAACTGGCTGTGCATCACGATTGCTGTCTTCAACACGATCCTCCTTATCGGGTATGCAGCCAAACTGAAACGCACCCCGCTCTTTGGCAATATTGCTGTCTCGTACCTGGCCGGCAGCATGTTCCTCTTCGGCGGGGCGTTGGCCGGCGTTTCCGGGCTTTTGCACGGGATCCCGTTTGCGGTCATGACGTTCTTTGCCATGCTTGCGCGTGAACTGGTAAAAGATGCCGAGGATGTTGACGGGGACCGGGCCAGCGGGGCAGAAACCCTTCCCATCCGGTACGGGATCCGCACGACTGTCCGGCTCGCCTTATCCTGTGCGGTCCTCGGGGCTGCTGCAAGTCTTGTCCCTGTCCTCTGGTGGGGTACCTGGTATGCCGCCGGCATCCTCGCGGTTGATGTAATTCTGATGTACGGCTGCAGCCGTGCTATTCGGTGTGAGACCCCCGCATGCGTAAAAATCTCGCAGGCATCCACCTTCCTGAAAGCAGGTATGTTCGCATCGCTTGTTGTCTTCACCCTCTCCGCGGCGTTCCTTTAAAATTCCAGTAACGATGCCTTTTTCAAGCAACAAGTTTATCCCCTGATCCTCCCGATGGTACCATAGAGACCAATGCCTACCGTATTCCAGAAGGGTTCAATATTCTATGCCCAGAAAGGATCGTATTTTGAAGGAAACGTGAAAATTGAGGGGGATTTTGTTGTGCCCCCGCATACGCATTTCTGGGGCAGGCTCTATGTAACCGGGAACCTTGAGCTGGGCCCGCGCTCCAGTGTTGCCCTGGATATTGACTGCTTCAATGCAATCATCGGCAGCCAGTGCCGGGTGAAAGGCCCTATCACGGCCCACGGGGATGTGACCGTCCTCGATCACGCTGCCGTCCATTCCATAAAAGCCGGCGGAAAAGTCATCCTCCGGCCGGGCGTCAATGTCGGGGATGTTACCTGCGGGGACACCATCGTGGTCCATGGCCACATCAAGAGCGGCAACCTAGTTGGTAAGAATATGAAGGTCCTCGGGGACTGATTCCGGCGGAACCCCGAGCGTTGCCACTTCAAAAACATCCGGCCAGCTGACGAGCGTCTCAACGCACCCTTCTTTTAATGTGACGACACCCATTACCGCAAGGCCCATCTTGTCGGCCATGTCAATGCCTTCTTTCACTTCGGAAAGACACCCAATCCCGATGATTGCCCGGGGCTTGTATTTTTTTACCATCCGCTTGATGAACGAGGAGCCGGGCACGATGAAGACGCGGTATCCCATGCGTTCGAGAAGGACGCGGTTTGCCCCGACCTCGCACTGGCCGCAGTTCTTGCACTTGAGCCCTTCCGGTGTCAGGTGGGCCGGGCATTTGGAGGACCGCATGCACTGGGGGATGAAAACCGCCCGCTCATTCGCCGGGACCTTGCTGAATGCATCAGCATTCATCGTGTTCTGGAGTTTGATGAAGAATGCAAGCATCTCCCGGTCCTCGAGACCAAGGAAGCGGAACATCGCTTTCATCAGGCCTTCCAGAAAGACCAGGCCGGATTTGATGAGCTGCGGGAAATACAGCCGTTTGGTCCGGATGGAGTGGAGGGAGATGATAACAAGGATAAAGGAGATGATGACGGCGCCCACGATAATAAGGACTGTCAGTTCACCAATAACATAGAACAGGTGATTCCAGGTAAGAAAATCCAGATCCATTCTTCTCTCGCTTGTGGGGTGGCGGATTATTTAGTTGTATTTGGTAGTACCGTGCTCATCTCAAACGGCGGCCGGATAATGCCCTTCTCGGTTATGATGGCAGTAACGAGATCCATCGGGGTTGCATCAAAGGCAGGATTGAAGACCATGGCCTCTTTTGGGACATAAATTCTGTTGCCCATGGTGGCTACTTCATCACGCCCCCGCTCTTCGATGATGACATCCTTCTCACGGTTCACCGGATCAAACGTAGAGGACGGCGCCGCCACATAGAACGGGA
>JAAZNH010000141.1 GCA_012798365.1 Methanomicrobiales archaeon
CCATATCTCATAGACATGGGCCAGTCCGTGACAAAGGATCACCCCCGTGCCCTCCCGTTCCTTATGCGGGATATTAAAAATGTCAACCGGTTCTTTAAAAACCGGTGCGATACCCGGGATGACATCGATGTTTTCCACGCGGTTACCGGGCTGGATAAATATGAGCCGTGATTCCCGGTTTCTCCGGGACACCGGACACGGATACACGAACTGATGGACCTACGGTGAAATACCATGATGCAGGAAGTTAAAATTGCAGGAAGCCGGGTTGGCGTACTGATTGGGAAAGGCGGCTCGACGAAAAAGGAGCTGGAGAATAAAACCCACTCAACAATAACGGTCGATTCCAAGGAAGGGATCGTGAAGATTGAGGGATCTGAGGAGAACACCATTTCCCTGCTCCGGGCAGTTGAGATAGTCAATGCCATCAACCGGGGCTTCTCTCCTGAACGCGCTTTTGAGATGATCGAGGACGAGGACCTGCTGCTCGAAGTTATTGACCTGGGTGCAATGGCTGACGGCCCCCGCCAGCTGGACCGGCTCAGGGGCAGGATCATCGGCAAGGATGGCCGGGCACGGGAGCAGATCGAGGATATGACCGATGTGGAGATCTCGGTCTTTGGAAAGACGGTTGCCCTTATCGGGTATCCCGAACAGCTGAAAACCGCCCGTGCTGCCGTCGATATGCTCATCGAGGGTGTTCCCCACGAGAATGTCTTTGCATTCCTTGACCGGAAGAAGAAAGAGGCCAAGCAGGATATGATCAGTTACTACTACTGATCAGAAAATCCCCAATCACCTGAAATCATATTTATGGTTTTTCCTCAATTTCCACTGGAATATAATTCCGTTTTAAGGTTAGTATTACTCAAAAGGACTGTATTACAAGCGAATTTCAGTGGAATTAAAGGGGTTCCGGAAGGGATTTGGCATGCGTATTGATACCCTGTCACTACCCGACAATCTGAAAGAGCGGTACAGGTCTTCTGGCATTACCGAGCTCTATCCTCCCCAGGCGGAATGTGTACAGCGGGGAATGCTTGACGGAAAAAACCTGCTCGTGGCCATTCCCACGGCAAGCGGCAAGACCCTGATTGCCGAGATGGCAATGCACACCCACATCGCCCGGGGCGGAAAATGCCTCTATATCGTTCCCCTCAAAGCCCTTGCCAGTGAAAAATCCGATGAGTTTGCCGGGAAAGGAGTCCGGGTCGGTATTGCAACGGGCGACTTTGACCGGCGGGACGATACCCTTGGCAGGAACGATATCATTGTTGCAACCAGCGAGAAGGTTGACTCACTCTTGCGCAACAGTGCCCGCTGGATAAGCGAGGTCACGCTGCTTGTCATTGACGAGATCCATCTTATTGATTCCGAAAACCGGGGGCCGACCCTGGAGATGGTCATTGCCAAGATGCGGTGCCGCAATCCATCCATGCAGGTGATCGGTCTCTCCGCAACTATCGGAAACCCGCGCCTGCTGGCCGGGTGGCTCGAGGCTGAGCTGGTAACAAGCACCTGGAGACCGGTTGACCTGCGCCAGGGTGTTTTCTTCAATGACCGTATCCGTTTCCGGGAGGGGGACCGGCCGGTTAAGCATGTCTCGAAGAACTATGAAGACCTCAACCTCTGCCTTGACACGATTACCGAGGGGGGCCAGTGCCTGGTCTTTGTTTCATCACGCAAGAATGCCGAGGCTTTTGCAAAGCGGGCGGCAGGAGCGATCAAGAGCGATCTGCCGGAACTGAAAGGGTATGCAGAACAGCTCAATGCCTCCGCCGAGACCGAGATGGGAAAAACCCTGGCAGCCTGCGTTGAGAAAGGGGCTGCATTTCACCACGCAGGCCTGAGCCGGGAGGAGCGGCGGATCGTTGAGGAGGGGTTCCGGAAAGGGTTCATCAAGTCGATCTCCTCTACCCCGACCCTGGCCGCCGGGCTCAACCTGCCGGCGCGTCGTGTCATCATCCGCGACTACCGCAGGTTCAGTGCCGGCGAGGGGATGCTTCCGATTCCGGTTGGCGAGTACCAGCAGATGGCAGGACGGGCGGGCAGGCCCCGGCTTGATCCCTACGGTGAGGCGGTCCTGATCGCAAAGGATGAGCAGGACGTCGGGACATTATTTGCAGAATATATTGAGGCCGAAGCGGAGGATGTCCATTCAAAAATTGCGGAGCCGGCCGCCCTGTATACCCATGTGCTGTCCCTGATCGCGTCGGGTTTTGCCGGCACCCGCGGAGAACTGGCCACGTTCATGAACCGTTCATTCTACTCCCACGAACACCGGCAGAGCCGGCTCATGCAGCGGGCTGTTGATTCGGCGTTGAAGTTCCTTGTCAGTGAGGAGATGGTTATGGAGGTCGGGGAGCATCTCGGCTCAACCGAAGTCGGTTCTCTTGTCTCGCGACTGTATATCGATCCCCGGAGTGCAGCGATCATCATCGGTACTCTCCGGCATCGGGAGGAGTATTCCGATGCCGGTCTCCTGCAGCTCATCTGCGGAACGCCGGACATGCCCCGGCTGTATGTGCGGAATGCGGACCGGGAAGTGCTGGACCGGATGATTGAGGCCCACGAGGATGAACTCTGGATCCCCATGCCAGCTGATGATGATGAGCTGGAATCGTATTACCGCGCCATCAAGACTGCCATGCTCCTGTCAGACTGGGCCGACGAAATGCCCGATGCCAGGATCTGCGAGCGGTACGGGGTCGGACCCGGGGACGTTTATGGTATGGTCGAGAGTGTCAACTGGCTCCTGCATGCAACAGCAGAACTCTCACGAATGTTCCTTCCCACCTTTCATCCCCGGATCCGGGACTACGAGATCTGCATGAAGAACGGTATCCGGCGGGAACTTCTGCCCCTGGTCAAGCTGCGGGGTATCGGGCGGGTCAGGGCCCGGCGGCTGTTCAACAATGCTCTTACCTCCCCTGAAGCCGTGCGCGCAGCCGGTATTGAGGCCGTGACACGAATTATCGGGAAGGGAATCGCGGAGCAGATCTTCTCCCAGCTGGAAGGGACCAGGAAGCGGCAGGAAGAGCCGCTGCCATCAACGACATCGCATGGCACGAAACCAAAGAAACAGGCACATAAAGCCGGCCAGTCAACATTCTCCCATTTCGGATAACCTGTATGCCAGAAGAACCTGTAATAATCGATATCCGGGCTGCAACCTGCACCATCGCAAACCGGCAGGCGTTTCTTGATGAGCTCCGGGCCCTGGCAGCGGCACATGCGATGCATATCATCTGTTTTAATGCTGACATGATCGCCGGAAAAGCACATGCTGAGATGGCTGTCAGGCTTGCCTGCAGGGCATTTGATGAAAGTACAGCCATCTCAAACACTCTGGAAATGGAAGCGCTTCTTTATGCAGCCGGGTCGCGGCAGTGCACTATTGCGTCACCGTTTGGTATCCATGAGGGGGAGAACCGCCTCTTTGTCTGTTGTGTTCCGGCCCGGCCGGACTGCCAGGTACCGCTATCCCGCATGTTTCAGGATTCCTGCGAGGATTGGGATTGTATTGATCCGGAAAAAGCCGGGCGCCTGAAAGCGTTGTTTGCACTGACCGCTGATGAGGTCAGTGCCGCCGGCGGGGATTCCCGCCTGGCGGACCTGGTGCTCGAGCGGATTGCTCTTCTGCAGGTCCTGCGATAATTACGAGGCCTGGTTCCACAATGGACACCACATATCTGAATGTCTGTTCCGTTCAGATCTGGACACGAAAGCCTCCGCTCCTGCAAGTGTCAGGAATGAGGCATTGACGGGGGAGTGATTTGGGGGTCCGCTCTGTTTTCCCGGAAAAAATCCGGCTCCGGGGAGATCCTTCTCACAACGCACTCAGTGGAATTACAAGTGTGACCCGCATTTTCCCCAAGGAGGGGGGCAAGGGGGCCAGCAGGACCATGAGGGGGCTGAAGATTCCAAAGGATTCTTCGAGGCTGCCCATTGCGGCAAGCCCCCCAGATCCCCTGTTTTCACTTCTTTTCAGGACTCGCATGCGGTTAAGTTTCATGAGGCGATGATCAGCAGATCCCGGGCGCACGTGGTTCCATCCCTCTTCTGGCACTATCGAACACGGGTCTTCTGCGGAACCATTTTTATGAAAAAGGAGGATTTGCCATCCTAGCGGTTTGCGTGGCTGATAATATGAGTGATTTCAGGAAGAATTAGCTCGGTTGTTGCAAGAGTGACGGCTGGTGTTGATCCGGGGATACAGAATATTGCTCGTCCTCCGATAATGCCTCCGACAGCCCGGGAGAGCATGGAGGCAGTACCGATCTGTCCGATACTCTTCATGCGGAAAAACTCGCCAAAACCTTCGATCTTCTTGTCGAGCAGCGGAGAGATCGCTTCAATCGTGCAGTCATCATGAGTGAGACCGGTACCGCCATTGATGATGATGCAGTTGGCTTTCTTCAGGGCCTGGTACAGTTCATCCCTGATTGATCCAATCTGATCCGTGACAATTGCATAGTGTTCAATCGGAATTGACTTCTCTTTGAGGAGGCCTATGATAGCCTGTCCACTGGTATCGGTTTCTTTTGTCCGGGTGGTTGAAACAGTTATAACAGCACCGGTGATGGCAACGGATCTGATATGATTACTATCCATAGTAGTGGAGATGTTGCCCCTGCATGGTAATGAGAATTTGCAGTCCAATCCCGCTTTTAGGTTTTCTGTTCTGCACCACCACCCCCCTTTGTTTCCTCTGGAAATCCTGAAATTTACTCTTCTTTCTGCATTTTTGCCTTGTTAATTCAGTTTTACCATAAGGGAAAAATCTGAAACAGAAACAAATTCAGTAAATCAAATTCAATTACTTTATATACTATTAATTGTATATTTACAAATGGCCAATTTCCGTTTCTCCTTAATGGAAATGTAGACATTTCCATCAGAGGCTCCACTGGAAACAAAGGGGTGTCCCCCTGGACTGTTGCAATAGCCATTTTCCGAACAAAAGAGAATAAAATCAGCGGGATTTTGGTCTGTGAGAGTTTACGTGAATTAAATATAACAAAATAATAAAACATTTTCCATACTTCAATATTCGGCGCGTTTTAAAATTAAACCATAAATCAGATTATCTCCACACGAAGCAAAGGGGTTTATAACCCGGTCAAACCGATCGTTTTTTACTCTCATCCCGCTAATTCTCAGCTCCGCTGTGTGACCATGCCCGATACCGAAGACCCCTCAACCGGATTGTTTAAAAAATACCTTACCAATAACAGGATATTCAAAGACCGGGAAGTTCTCCGGCATTCGTACCGCCCCCAGATCCTGCCGCACCGGAAACCCCAGATTGATGAAGTTGCCTCCATCCTTGCCCCCTCATTGAGAAATGAAACCCCCTCAAACATTCTCATCTATGGAAAAACAGGTACGGGAAAAACCGCCTGTGTCCGGTATGTGGGTTCTGAACTTGAGAAGGCCAGCTCTAAAATGGGAACCCTTTGCCGCATTGTACACTTGAACTGTGAGGTTATTGATACCCAGTATCGGGTTCTTGCCCAGATTGCTAAGTGTCTGGATGTACCGGATGAAGTTGCAAGCGATAAGACCCGTACCCACATTCCGATGACCGGGTGGCCAACGGACCAGGTGTACGCAGAACTGAAGAACCAGCTGGAAGCTGGCGGGGGAGTACTTGTCATCGTCCTTGATGAAATCGATAAACTCGTAAAGAAAAGTGGCGATGACACCCTCTATAACCTGACCCGTATCAATTCCGATCTCAAAAACTCCAAGGTCAGCATCATTGGCATCTCTAACGACCTGAGTTTTAAAGATTTCCTTGATCCGCGGGTTCTCTCCTCCCTCTCTGAAGAAGAAATTGTGTTCCCACCCTATAACGCCCCGCAGCTGGTGGATATCCTTGCCCAGCGCGCAGAGGGGGCCTTTATGCCGGGGGCCATCGCTGATGGTGTTATTCCTCTGTGTTCTGCGCTTGCCGCCCAGGAGCATGGCGATGCGCGACGGGCACTGGATCTCTTCAGAATCTCGGGCGAACTGGCGGATCGTGACGACTCCCAGCAGGTTACCGAAGAGCATGTCAAACAGGCGCAGGCGAAGATCGAGACGGACAGCATGATTGAATGTATCGCCACGCTACCCACCCAGAGCAAGCTGATCCTCTTCTCCATGCTTGTCCTGGAGCAGCTTGGTCAGAATATCTTTACGAGCGGAGAAGTATCACGTATATATCAGGATATTGCACCGGGCATTGAACTTGATGTTCTGACACACCGCCGGATCACTGACCTGATCTCCGAATTGAACATGCTGGGAGTTATCAACACCCGCGTGGTAAGTCGTGGGCGGTACGGCAGGACCAAGGAGATGTGGTTTGATTCCAACACGGGCAAGATCCGTGAGGTGGTACTCAAGGACCCGCGCCTGAACGGGCTTAAGGACCTTGATGTATCCAAGATGGAGGCCAAGTGGCCTAAAACCTGGTTCAGGTGATTAGTAATGGATGTAAAAGATCTCGAACTCCTCAGGATCCTTGAGGAGAACA
>JAAZNH010000142.1 GCA_012798365.1 Methanomicrobiales archaeon
ACGGCCGGGTCCTGTCGGACCGGCCGAAATCATGACGGGGCACCGGATTTATTTTTTCTTGTGGAAACTGATAATCTTCAGGAAATCCGCCCCGCGGCAGTGCTGTTTTGCCTCTTTTGCCTTTGCTTCGGTATCAGCAGTGCAGTACGATCCTGTCTTGAATTTCTGCGTACAGGTCGGGTCAGGAGAATCCTTGCCTTTACTCTCCTGCGTCCCGACAAGGTGCTTACAGATATAGAAAAAGTCGGTCATGTACGTCCCCTGCCTTCCTGATACGGTGCATGAACTATTTAAACCAACGGCCCGGGTCAGCAACAGGGCAAAACGGGCCACCTCATCCGGGTAAAAGAGCATACATTATGATAGTTCAGGGGCAACTAGTATCCAGTACTGGCAGATGTGAAGGTAGTTTTCATGCTCGATATACGGTTTGTCCGGGCCCACCCGGAGATAATCAAGGCTGATTTACAAAAACGCAATGACCAGGAGAAGATCCCGTGGGTCGATGATCTCCTGGCAAAAGATGCGCGGTCCCGGCAGCTGAAGATCGATACCGATCAGTTCCGCCAGCGGCGCAACACGATCGCCCGCGACATCAATGCGGCAAAAAAGGCCGGGCAGGACGCAGGCCCGCTGCTGGCTGAAGCCGCATCCCTTCCCGGCCGGATCAAGGCAAACGATGCCGAGCAGGAAGAGATCCATACAGCGATCCGGAATTACCTGATGCGCCTCCCCAATATTTTACACGAGAGCGTCCCGGTGGGAAAGGATGATTCCGAAAATGTCCAGGTGAAGACAGCCGGGACCATCCGGACCGTGAATTTCGAGATTAAGAACCATGGCCAGCTGGCAGCCGACAAGGGCTGGGCAGACTTTGAGCGGGCAACCAAGATCTCCGGTGCCGGGTTCTATTTCCTGAAAGGAAACCTTGCCCTCCTCGATATGGCGCTTCAGCGCTATGCAATCGACCTGCTGGTGAAGAAGGGCTACACCCCCACGATCCCCCCCTACATGATCAACCGCACCTCGTACGAGGGGGTAACCGATCTTGGCGATTTCGAGAAAGTCATGTACAAGATCGATGGCGACGACGCCTATCTTATTGCGACCAGCGAACACCCGATCGGCGCCATGTTCAAGGACGAGATCTTTGAAGAGAAAGACCTGCCCCTTAAACTCGCCGGTATCTCACCGTGTTTCCGGCGTGAGATCGGTGCGCACGGGCTTGACTCAAAGGGCCTCTTCCGCGTCCACCAGTTCACCAAGATCGAGCAGTTCATTTTCTGCATGCCGGAGGACTCCTGGAGATTCCATGAAGAACTGCTCGCGAATGCTGAGGAGATCTTCTCAAACCTGGGCCTCCCGTACCGCGTGGTCAACATTTGCACCGGCGACATCGGCACGGTTGCTGCGAAAAAATACGATATCGAAGTCTGGATGCCCCGCGAGAATGCCTACAAGGAAGTGGTCTCGTGCAGCAACTGCACCGCGTACCAGGCAGTCCGGTTAAACATCAAGGTGCGGGACAAGAGC
>JAAZNH010000143.1 GCA_012798365.1 Methanomicrobiales archaeon
AATACCGCCCTCTTTGACCGGATGTTTATTGCCGAACACGGATTTTCTGCATATATCGAAGCAGAAGGAAAGAAGATCCTTTTCGACACAGGCTATTCCGCTGCGTTCCTTGAGAATGCACAGAAGATGAAGATAGATCTTCTGGATCTTGATTACATCGTCCTCTCTCACGGGCACTTCGACCATACCGGCGGGCTCTGGCATCTTCTTCACCGGTATATGGAAGCGAAAATCGAGAAAACTGCACACCGGCTCCCCCGACTCATCGCGCATCCAGGGTGCTTCCTGCCCCGCCCGAAACCGCCAATTTCTGACAATGGCTCTATCCTTACTTCAGATGCGGTCCAACGGGCCATGACCACGGAACTTTCCGCTGGCCCATTAAACCTGACGCCCAACCTCTTCTTCCTGGGAGAGATCGAACGACAGTTTCCCTTCGAAGTTACCGATCCGGGGCCCCGGCGCGTTGTGATGCCGGACGGAACCATTATGGCGGACAGGATAGCTGATGACACGGCCCTCGCGTTCCGGGGCCGTGACGGGCTGGTTGTTATTACCGGCTGTGCCCACGCCGGGATCTGCAATACCGTGGAGTATGCAAAGAAGATTTGCGGGGAGAGCCGGGTACATGACATCGTAGGCGGGCTCCACCTCCAGAAGAGTGGGAACCAGCTCGATGGTACACTTGCATACCTCAAAGAACTTCGTCCCGATGTGCTCCATGCCTGTCATTGTACAGGGCTTGCAGCAAAAGTCGCGCTTGCGCAGGTAGCCCCACTGCAGGAGACTGGCGTGGGGCTGCAGCTGGTGTATGCAGACAGGTAAGATCCATGGGCGGCAGTCACGAAGTCTTCCCAATATTCCGTGCTGGTTACCTTAACGGGTGGCGGCGCCGGCTCAAATACCAGCCGGGCTGGATTAGTAATTTCCCCTATTTCAAATCCACTCCAATTATTCGGCTAGATAGCATGCGTGACCACGAACATTTCTCTGCCAGTACCCTGCCTGGCGAAATCATATCGTAAATGGGAGCGCAGTACCAGTCTCTCATATTTTTTGAGGTGTTATAGGTGAATCCAGACCCCTGTCCGTTCTGTTCACCCGCACAAGGTGACGTTGTCCTTGCAAACGCGTTGTGGTATGCCCGGTGGGATGCATTCCCGGCCACTCACGGGCACCTGCTCATCATCCCTTTCCGCCATTGCGCCAGTATATTTGATACAACGCCAGAAGAGCAGGCCGCACTTCCGGGAATACTGTTTGCGGCCCGTGAACACCTCGATTCACGGTTTTCCCCGGCAGGGTATAATATCGTCATCAACACCGGTGCCGCAGCGGATCAGCGGGTCATGCACTGCCATGTGCATCTGATCCCGCGGTATTCAGGGAAGACAGAAAATCCTCAAGGCGGTATCCGTGGATTCGTCATCGAACGACCCGAGCGGGTAATGTAAAAAGGACCTGTCCGGCGGGCTGCAGTTCAGAATCGGTAATGCCCGCCTTCAATTTTAATCGTCTTCCCGTGCGTCAGTGCATCGGCAATTTTTCTCCGTGCAGAAATTACAAGCCGGTGAAACGTGGGCTGAGAGATCTCCATCAGGTGAGCGCATTCGCTCTGGTCGAGCCCTTCTAAATCTTTAAGCCTGACAGCTTCAAACTCGTCAACAGAAAGGACTGCCTCTTCAGAAACAGGAGTTGTCGTTTCCACGGGGCTGAAGGCCGTGAAAGAGGGCTGTTGGCCAACCCTCCTGCAGCGTCGTCTTCCGGGCATTACTCAAGAGTAGTAAGCCGTTTTGTGATTTCAGTCTTTTCCGCTTCGATACGTTTGAGCTCGGCTTCAAGCAGCTGCTTCTGTGCCTCCCTGCTCAATGGTTCGGATTCGGAGTACATATTCCGGCAGAACCCCCGTCCCCGTCCGAAACGACGACCGGCACCCTGAACGGCGCCTCTTCCCATGCCCATACCTCTTCCACAGGGGCCCATGCCCCTCCCCGAACCGGGTCCATACCCGATCGGGCCTGTCTGATCGAATCCTGGCATTGTTTTTGCCTCGGGATATGAATATATATTCACATATTCTTAAGTGTATTGGACCGGGCAATCTTCGCGGACCTGACTCCCCGTAGTATCCATTTTCCCGCGAGGACACAACACAGGGTATTTCCTGTGGAAATTCCAAAGTACCGGATTAGTTATTGTATCACAGAGGAACTGACCATGGGAGATCCTATTAAACTCGGAATCATTATCTGCGACCGGTACCGGACCTGCGCTGGAGGCAAATGCCTGCGTGCACTCCACAACCGGGAAGGCGCATTCGAGCGGTACAAAGGTAATGACGTAGAACTGGTCGGATTTGCCACCTGCAACGGGTGTCCAGGAGGCAATGTCGAGTACGTGCCACAGGAGATGAAGAATAACGGGGCTGATGTCATCCACCTTGCAACCGGTCTTATTGTCGGGTATCCACCCTGCCCCCGAATCACGTACTTCACAAAGTTCATCAGGGAAAAATACGGGATGGATGTCATTGTCGGGACCCACCCAATCCCGGAGAAATATTACAAGACCCACCAGAAACTTGGTTCATGGGATACAGCTGCATGGAAAGAGATGATTGCACCGACAATCTCCGACGAAAACACCCGTCTCGCGTACGATTGATAGGGCCTCGTGTCCTGAGGGGTTGGATATCTTGTGGCAGATGATGGACCTACCAACCGGGCCCCCGTGTTCATCTCTTTCAATGAGAGTATCCTCACCAAAAACTCACGGAAAATTTCGGAAGGTACCAAAACCAGATGATGTGTCTAGAAGAAGGCCATGAACAAGGCCGGTGTTTCTTCCATTGAGCCAGCGGCACTGGTGACATATGATTATCGACCCATAAAGGAACAGCAACCCCCCGGGTATAATATGCATACCCACATACAGTCATCCAATGACGAAACATCCGACAATGACGGTTCCCGAAGCAGCCAGAGTGTTCGGTTTTTCCGGAGGGGCGAGCCTGAATGAGATCCATGCACGGTACCGGGAACTTGCCAAAGAATGGCACCCCGATGTCTCGCTGCATGACCCCCGTCTATCCCATGATACATTCATCCGGATCAAGGTCGCGTACGATATCCTTGTTGATTATTGCGTTAACTACGAGATATCGTTCCGGCCTGATGATATCCGCAAGGGCACAGGATATGATTCACGGGAGTTCTGGATGAACCGCTTCGGCAAAGATCCGATTTGGGGCTGAAAAAAACGTTGGTCAACTCATGGCATGGACAGAGATCAATTTTGGCACCTTCATTATGTCTTGTTACTCCGGCATTCTCTGAATAACAGTAACAACAGCGCCACTATGCCCTGAAGGAAAAGACCAGGATGAAAATTTTTCTAATTGCACAATCAAAAGGTTTTAACCATTTATGCGCATATGAGTAAATATGATACCCGGAGCAAAACCGGGAGATCAGGAATCAGAGGACATCACATGAAAGTTGCTATTGCAAAAGAGGGAAACGAAGTATCTGCCCATTTCGGACACTGCACGGAATATGCAGTCTTTGATATTGCAAATAAAAAGGTCACCGGAAAATCAATTTTACAAAGCCCCGGTCACCAGCCCGGAATGCTGCCTCCGTTTCTTGCATCCCATAAAGTTACCCATGTTATCGCCGGGGGTATGGGCCCCCGTGCTGTCGAGCTCTTCTGCCAGAACAATATTGAAGTGTATCTCGGTATTGCCGGGCCGATTGATGCGGTAATTGAAGCATTTGTCAAGGGAACCCTGGAAAAGGGTGAAAGCAGCTGTTCGCATGGCCCCGATCACGAGTGTAGCGGACACTAATCCACAAATTCTGTATCAATAATTGAATGGAATAGAGCTTCTGGTCAGATTCCGGGAAGAAACCTGCCTGAAAACAGAATATTACGGATCATAACCAGATATTTACCAGACACTTTTGACTCACGATCCTGCCATTCATGGGGAAAAAGAGGCGGCTCCACAACAGGTCCGGTGGAGAGCGGTACGAGGAGAGACCGGGTTCAGAAAGACACTGTTACCCAAGCACGCATCCCTTAAGAGTTCGGTGCAGCCTGCATTTTGGATCCGGACACACATGGGCAGGATACCTTTGCGGTCACAGGACCTGGTGCCAGTAAGGTGATTTCTTTTCTCCAGGTGATATGACTGAGTCGATCTTTTGATGTTGTGGACCTGGTCGAGCGGTATATGGATGACAAAAACCCGACAGGATGCTGGGTTACGGTCCGGGATATCCGAACTCATTTCTCGCTGGATGAAAAAACCGGCCCGGCGATCTCCGGTTTTTTACAAAAAATTTTCCAGGGCACATTTTTTTCCTGCCCCTATCGCGTCGCCCGTATTGAGAAATTCCGGGACACGAACCCACCCTATCGGATAATATGCAGATATTTGATTGAGGAGCGCCCCATTAGCCGGCGCATGCAGAGCGGCCATCATCCCCATCAGTCTCTTAAGGTACGGTGAATGTCCCATGCCTTCCATCAATGCGCAACCCAGATCCTGCGATGAGAAAAAAGCAGACTGGTTTGTCCAGCATCCGAGACAATGGAGATCGCGGGCATCGGTATTGCCGGTTGCATAATTGTATACCGAAAGTGAATATCCAAAGTGCCCGAAAGATCCATCAGAAAAACCGGGTACCGCAATTACGCGGGGGACCGGCAACCGGAACAGTACGGGTTCCCGGGAGATGAATGCCGGCACCACTACCGCTAATCCTTTTTTGGTGCCGGATCCTTAAATCTTTATGCTCATATGTGTAATAATTCCAATACCACGTGAGGAAGATACATGCCAGACATTGACGGGAACGGACTGCTGAAACAAGAACGGGTGAATTACGGGAGGCTGGAACCATACACCACGAAGAACCCGTTCGGTAATTCAGCGCAGAACAAAAAACCCGGAAAAAATCCGGCAGAATAATGAGGGGAGAATATGCAAAAACCCTTCATCACGGTACAGGACCTCTGCATGGATTACGGAGATACCCGGGTACTCGACAATATCTCCTTTGAAATCCCCGAGGGCGAGATAATCGGCGTTATCGGGAGGAGCGGAGCCGGAAAAAGCGTGCTTATGCATCTTCTCCGGGGCGTGGAAGAGCCCCCGGTAAAAGGCTCGATCATCTACCACATGGCAGCCTGCGACAGGTGTGAATATATGGATGTCCAGAGCCGGCAGGGAAAAAAATGCCCGGTCTGCGGGGGTTCACTTGCCGCAGTTGATGTCGATATCTGGGATGAAAAATCCAATGGCATGAAATCGCGCGTGATGAACCGGACCGCGATCATGTTCCAGCGCACCTTCGCACTTTACGGGGACGACCGGGTTATCGAGAACGTGCTCCATGCCCTTGATGATATCCGGTACCCGCAGGAACACGCAGTATCCCGCGCCGCAGATCTCATCGATCAGGTCAGGCTCACCCACCGCATGATGCATATCGCCCGCGACCTCTCAGGAGGAGAGAAACAGCGGGTTGTTCTCGCCCGGCAGCTGGCCAAGAACCCGGCGATGCTCTTTGCCGATGAACCTACCGGCACTCTTGACCCGGAGACGGCAAAACTCGTCCATGCAATGCTCCTTGAGGCAGCAAAGAAAAATGGCATGGGCATGGTCGTCACATCCCATTTCTCGCAGGTAATTGAGGATATGGCAAGCCGGGCCATCCTCCTTGACAACGGCGCAATAACGGCAATCGGGTCACCAAAAAACGTCATCAATGCATTTTCAAGGGACTTTGCAGAGATGGAGGATGCAGTTCCGGTTCAGACGGGTGAGACCATCATCCAGGCGCGGGATGTTACCAAACGGTACATATCCGCAGACCGGGGCGTGGTGAAAGCGGTCAACAGCGTTTCATTCGAAGTGGCAAAAAAGGAGATCTTTGGCATCATT
>JAAZNH010000144.1 GCA_012798365.1 Methanomicrobiales archaeon
CCGGCAGAACTGCATATGCATCCACCCGGGCAATCATTCCGGTTCATCCTTTCAGCTCATCCAACCCGGACATCCTTCGCATGCGGTATGGTTCATGACCGGAACAGTGCATCAGGTTTCCCGGATTTCCTGTGCATCATATCCCGCATTGTTGCAGGAAAATACACCAGGATGCATACTTTTTCCATATTACTACACCCAACCTGGTGCACAATACTGCAAAACCGGATAAGATCTGGTGCTCAGTTTACGAAAAAAGCACCACCTTTCCGAACGTTTTTATATGACCCGCCCCTATCAGTATTCATGGTGTATACCATGAGTGAGTGTTTTATTTGTCAATAACATGCGATTTTTAGATACCACGTTACGGGACGGGGAACAGACTCCGGGCGTATCGTTGAACCCTGAACAGAAACTTGAGATTGCTGCCAAACTCGCGGCCGTAGGTGTCGATGTCATCGAAGCCGGGTCGGCTGCTGCATCTGAAGGCGAACGCGAAGCCATCCGGGTTATCGCAAATGCCGGGCTATCTGCCGAGATCTGCACGTATGTCCGGGCCCTGCACGAAGACATTGATCTTGCAGCGGACTTCGGGGCAGATTCAGTCCACCTGGTCATCCCGGTCAGCGACCTGCACATCGCAAAGAAGCTGCGCAAGACCCGCGAACAGGTGGCCGACATGGCCTATGATGCCGTGGAGTATGCCAAAAGCCGCGGGCTTATTGTGGAGCTCTCGGGCGAAGATGCATCCCGGGCCGACCAGCAGTACCTCCGCGAGGTCTTCACCGAAGGGGTAAAACGGGGTGCCGACCGGCTCTGCTTCTGCGACACGGTTGGCGTCCTGACACCGGAGAAAGTGGCGGATTACATCCCACCCCTTGCCCGGATCGCCCCGCTCTCCATCCACTGCCACGATGATCTCGGGTTTGCCCTGACCAACACGATGGCTGCCCTGAAGCACGGGGCCTCCTGCGCCCACGTAACAGTCAACGGCCTTGGCGAACGGGCCGGCAACACGCCCCTCGAGGAAGTGGTGATGGCGCTTGAAGTGCTGTACGGGTATACCACCCGGATCAAAAAAGAAGAACTCTTCAAGCTTGCAACACTGGTCTCGCGCCACACCGGCGTCCCGCTGCCCATCAACAAGGCAATCGTTGGCGAGATGGCGTTCACGCACGAAAGCGGCATCCATGCCCACGGGATCATGCGGGAACCGGCCACGTACGAGTCGATCAAACCGGAGATGGTGGGAAGGAAACGCCGGATGGTGCTTGGCAAGCACTCCGGGTCAGCATCCGTGGAAGCGGCCCTTGCCGAGATGAACTACCATCCGGATGAAAACCAGCTCAAGGCCATCGTCAACCGGATCAAGAAACTCGGGGACGCGGGGAAACGGGTCACGGACACCGACCTCATGGCAGTCGCAGAAGCGGTTCTTGCCATCGAGTGCCGGCCGTTTATCAAGATGCGGCAGTTCACGGCAACCTCCGGAAGCCACATGATCCCGACTGCAACCGTGACCCTGATGGTCAACGGCCAGGAGATGACCGGGGCGGCAACCGGGGACGGCCCGGTGGATGCGGCAATGCAGGTGCTGCGCAAGTGCGTAGCCGACGTTGCCGATATCCAGCTGGAAGAATACCATGTCGACGCAATCCGGGGCGGAACCGATGCCCTTGTCGACGTGACAGTAAGATTAAGTAAAGACGGGAAGATAATTACTTCACGCGGCGCAAGCACCGACATCATCATGGCAAGTGTCGAGGCGATGATCGCCGGCATGAACAGACTACTGAGGGAAGAACATGAAGACCGGGGCAAAAATCCTCGTTGAATCACTGCAGCGCGAAGGGACCGAGATCATCTTCGGGTACCCGGGCGGTGTAGTGCTGCCGATCTATGATGAACTCTATGACTCGTCACTTCGGCACATTCTCGTACGACACGAACAGGCAGCAGCGCATGCCGCGGACGGGTATGCACGGGCGAGCGGTCGTGTAGGGGTATGCCTCGCAACGAGCGGCCCCGGTGCCTGTAACCTGGTCACCGGGATCGCTACCGCGTACATGGATTCCATCCCGATGGTAGCTCTCACCGGGCAGGTCCCGACAAGCCTGCTGGGTAACGATGCGTTCCAGGAATCGGATATCACCGGCATCACGATGCCGATCACCAAGCACAACTACCTGGTCAAGGAGACCGCGGATCTCAGCCGGGTTGTCAAGGAGGCGTTCTATATTGCCGGTACCGGCAGGCCCGGACCGGTGCTCATCGACATTCCCAAGGATGTCAGCACGACTTCGGTCAAGGATGTACCGGTGCCGGAGAAGGTTGAGCTTCGCGGCTATAACCCGACGTACCATGGCCACAAGCGGCAGATCGAGAAAGCGCTCAACCTTATCGCGGCAGCCGAGCGGCCGGTGATTTATGCCGGCGGAGGCGTCATTCTCTCGAATGCATCTGCCGAGCTCCTCTCGGTTGCCACCCAGATGGGGATCCCGATCACGACCACCCTCATGGGCCTTGGGGCTGTTCCGGGCGACCACCCGCTGAACCTCGGCATGCTGGGCATGCACGGGACCGAATATGCCAACTTCGCGATCACGGAATGCGACCTCCTCTTTGCTATCGGTGTCCGGTTCGACGACCGGGTAACCGGCAGGACAGAGACCTTTGCCGCCAATGCAAAGATCATCCACATCGATGTTGACCCGGCCGAGATCGGCAAGAACAAGCGGGTCGATATCCCGATCGTCGGTGACGTCAAATCCGTCCTGACCGACATGCTCACCTGCATGAAGAAGACGGCCGGCCACGAAGCCTGGATAAAGAAGATCCGGCACTGGAAGCAGCACCACCCGCTCAAGTGCCCGGATGACGGAAGGCTCCACCCGCAGTTCGTTATCCGGCAGCTGAGCGAGCTCCTGGACGGCAACGGCGTCATTGTGTCGGAAGTCGGCCAGAACCAGATGTGGACTGCCCAGCACTACTGCTTCAAACACCCCCGCACGTGGATCACGAGCGGCGGCCTCGGAACGATGGGCTACGGCCTCCCGGCCGCAATGGGCGCCCACTTTGCAAGGCCGGATGTCCCGGTCTTTGATGTTGCCGGCGATGGCAGCATCCAGATGAACATCCAGGAGTTCGGCACGATCGCTGCGGAGAAGATCCCGGTCAAGATCGCGATCCTGAACAACCAGTACCTCGGCATGGTCCGGCAGTGGCAGGAGCTCTTCTACGACCGGCGCTACTCGTTCACGGAACTGCCGGCGGTTGACTTTGTCAAGATCGCCCATGCCTATGGCATCGAGGGGATCCGGGTCGAATCGCCGGACGAGGTGAAACCTGCGCTGCAGGCGGCCATCGACTGCCCTGGCCCGTTTGTGCTTGACTTCCGGGTTGAACGGGAAGAGAATGTCTTCCCCATGGTCCCGGCCGGTGCTGCCATCAACGAGATGATCGGGGGGCACCCGCGATGAAACCGCACACGCTCTCGGTCCTTGTCGAGAACAAGGCCGGTGTCCTGTCGCGGGTCACGGGGCTCTTCTCCCGCCGCGGGTTCAACATCGAGAGCCTCGCGGTGGGCCCCTGCGAGATTCCGGGCATGAGCCGGATCACGATCATGGTCATTGCCGACGACAACAAGATCGAGCAGATCATGAAGCAGCTCAACAAGCTCATCGATGTCATCAAGGTCTCGGACCTCACCGACAACGAGCGGGTTGAACGCGAACTGGCGCTCATCAAGGTGACTGCCGAGCAGGGTAGTTCCCGGGCCGAGATCATGCAGGTTGCAACAATCTTCCGGGCATCGATCGTTGATGTGAGCCCCAAATCCCTTATCCTGCAGGTTATCGGGGACTCGGATAAGATCGATGCCCTTGAAACCCTCCTGCGCCAGTATGGCGTCAAGGAGTTTGTCCGGACCGGCACCATCGGCATCCTCCGGGGCTCAAAGACGGTTGCCCCGGGAAAATAATTTCTTTTACTTCCGGTTACGGGGTTCCAGCATCAGGATCCTCCCGACTCCCATGATCCAGGTATCACGGCAGGCTTTTGGATCCTTTCCCACAACATGGGTCATGATACCAAGGCCCATGGTCAGGCCATACAGGGCCCTGGCTGCGTGCGTCAGGTCAACTTCACGGGGGATCCGGCCCCGCTCCTGGTACCGGGTAAGAGCCGTGATGATGAGGTGGCTGTTCTCATCGAAAAGTGCGGAGATCTTCTCCTGGAAGACCGCATCTTTGGGCATTGTCGATATCGCCTGGATGAATACCGGAATGAATGGTTTCGGCTGGAGGAAGAAGAATGCTGCAATGCGGTCAAGTGCAGCGTGGATGTCATCTTCTCCGGTGAGGTCGTCGACCACATGGTTACGGAGTTTTCGGATCATGAAGAGCATGACCTCCTGCATCAGGCTGTTGCTGTTAGGAAAATATGAGTAAAATGCACCCTTGGTGACACCAACTTTCTGTGCAATAGCCTCAAGCGTAACGCTGGTCCATCCCTGCTCGGCGGCAACATCCAGCGCTGCATTGAAGATTTTCTTCTTTGCATCTTCCCGGTACTCTGCATTGATCCGTGGCATTCTTTCCTTTCCTTATGTGCTGCCTGTTATATTCACCTTGCGTTTGCAAAACTAAATACTTTTTCAATAAACTAAACAAACGTTTAATAAATTGAACATTAGTACACTTATTCAGGAACGAACCCTGCAATCAGAAACACGGAGGCGATGAATATTCCACGGGAACAACCAGTTGACCAGATACGACAGCTCTACGAACAAAAGACCGGATTACACGTTTGGCAAGGCACCGCAAGAGCGATTCTGGGGATTCTCATTACTCTCCTACTGTGTATTGGGATTCCGGCAGCCGCAGTTGATAACGAAGGTGCGACAACCAATCCCACGGTTATCATCGCAGATTACCAGGTTACACCGGCAGTGCTCCTGCCCGGTGACCAGGGCACAATTACCCTGACCCTGAAGAATACTGCCCAGAGCGCTTCAGTAAAAGAGAATACGGGAATCACCAGCGGGGGTATGTTTGCCAATACCCGGAGTACAGACATTAATGTCTATGTCGAGAAAGTCCACATTGAGGGTAACGGAATTTCTGTAGTTACCGAATCCTTTGACCGCCTGGGAGAGATTGGCCCCGGCCAATCCGTACCGGTAACGTTTGTCATCCGGGCACCGGACAAAAGTGGCATCTACTTCCCGGAAGCCTGGATTGATGTCAAGAACGGGAGGAGCACAAGGTATCCGCTTACCGTGAATGTCAATACCGATATCTCAACGCAGAAGAAACCCTCGCTTGCGATTGCCAGGACGCTGCCCGCACAGGTTGTGCCGGGAGAGGATATCATGGTGAACCTTTCCCTCGGGAACAACGGGCTTACGCGGGCAAGCGATATCGTCCTGGTCGCAAACTCGACCCAGAAATCCATTGCCCTGGCAAGCACTGGCCGGTACTATGTCGATCACCTTGAGCCAGGCGATAATGCGGCGATCAACCTGCGCCTCACTTCAGACAAGAACGCACCAATCGGCATCTGTCCGGTCAGCCTCATCCTTACGTATCATAATCCTGACGGTACAACCGAGCGGCAGACCGAAACAATCGGGATCCCGTTTAAGGGAAAAGCGGATATCGCGGTCTCTTCCGTTACCACGGATCCGGTCCGGCCAAACGCGGGCAGCCCCTTCTCGGTCATCGTCCGTGTGGAGAATACCGGCACCGATCGTGCAACATCGGTGCGGGCCACGATTGACGCAAAACTGGCCGGAACACGGGACGCGTTCATCGGTTCGATCAACAAGGACAGCGATGCCCCGGCCGTCTTCTACGTTCAGGCAGCAGATTCCGGCACGGTTCCCATGACCATCCACGTCACCTATACCGATGATTACGGCACGCATTCAATCAACGAGACGACTACTATCATGACAAATGGACCGGGACCACTTTCGCCCGTTCTGGTACTACTCATTATCGGTGCACTGGCAGGGGCAATTTCCTACTGGTACTTCCGCATCCGTCCGGGGTGCGGGCATGCACAATAACGGGGGAGACGGCTTCCGGGTCTCACTCTACCTTGCCGTGCGGGCAATCCGGCGCGGCAACCGGAATACCCTTGCCCTTACCATCCTCATCATTGCCCTTGTTGTAGTGATGATGAATTTCCTTACCATGATCATCGGGGGCGTAGTGACTCTCTATAACCAGCAGATGATCGATTACCAGTACGGGGATGTGTCTGTCCAGCCCCGGGAAAAAGCACTCTACATCGATAATGCGGATGCCCTCGTAAAGGAAATCCGGCGAATGCCCGGTGTGCTTGGTGTCACCTCCCACATGAGTACCGGCACAACAATCACCAATACCCGGAACGGAAAATTCCAGACCAAATCCCTTGTTGCCTTCAGTCCCCGCGATGAACGATCGGTTACAAAATTTGACCGGGCGATGCTTTCGGGAGATTATCTCTCCGAAGGCGACGAAGGCCAGATTCTGATCGGTGACCTCCTTGCCGGAGACGAGGACGAGAAGAAAGACAAAATACCCTCGCTTGGGGGGGTGAAGGTCGGAGATCATATTGAAGTAGCCTACAGCAATGGCGTAGTGAAGGATTATCGCGTCAAAGGGATCTTCAAAACCGACGGTGTCATGATCGACAGCTCGGCTTTTGTCACCCGGGCCGAGATGGACTCGGTGATGCACACGAACGGGAAGGCTACCGAGATCCTGGTGAAGGGTTCCTCAGCCCAGGATGCGGAAAAACTCAAACTCACACTCTACGAGTATGGCGTGCAGGAACAGGTAAAAACCTGGCAGGAGCGGGGCAGCGGCATTATCGGTGATGCCATTGCCAGTTTCAACCTTATCGGGACAATCATGACGGTTGTAAGCCTGATTGTCGCAAGCGTGGTTGTCTTCATCGTCACGTTCATCAACATCATCAACCGCCGGAAACAGATCGGGATCATGAAAGCGATAGGGATTCGTAAACAGACCATTATTGGCAGTTATCTCATCCAGGTGCTCTTCCTGTGCAGCGCCGGCATGATGGCAGGTGCTTTCCTGCTCAACGCAATCTGCCTGTTCCTTACCTGGTATCCGCTTCATTTCCCGATGGGGTTTATCACGCCATCGGTTGACTATGGCGGGCTTGTCATCAGCATGATTGCGCTCTTTATTGTGGCCGTCGTCTCCGGCTATCTCCCTTCATCGCAGGTTGCCAGCGAAGAGATCCTTGATGCCATGCGGGGGGGATAAGATGATCGAAGTAACCGGCCTGACCAAGACCTACCAGCTGGGTCTTGTAAAAGTCGCAGCACTCAGGGGTGTTTCGGTACGGATTGAGAAAGGGGAGTTTATCGGGATCATGGGGCCCTCGGGAAGCGGGAAATCCACGCTCCTCCACCAGCTTGGCCTGCTCGACACCCCCTCTACAGGGCAGATTCTCATCAACGGAACGGACGTGTCCCGGCTCGATGACGAGGAACGGACACGGTTCCGGCTTATGCATCTCGGGTACGTATTCCAGGATTATGCTCTCGTCACCGAGCTGACCGTAAAGGAAAACGTTGCACTTCCGGCAATTACGCAGGGAAAACCGGTTGAAGATGCCTATGCAGCTGCTGCAAAAGTCCTTGAGAATGTCGGGCTCAACCGCAGGCTCGATCATCTTGTTCACGAACTCTCCGGCGGGGAACAGCAGCGGGTCAGCATTGCCCGGGCGCTCGTGAACAAACCCGAGATCGTCTTTGCCGATGAGCCGTGCGCCAACCTTGACACGGAGAATTCCCGTACCGTGCTCGAACTCTTCCGGAGCGTCAACCGCGATCTCGGACAGACCGTTGTCATGGTCTCGCACGAGCCCTGGCACACGGAATATTTCGACCGGATCATCGCAATCCGCGACGGGCTTCTTGATGAGAAACGGATGGGGCGGGAAGGACACGACAACTGACAGGTGATCGGCCGGTCCGGCCCTGCCCGGGACTCCGGCAGGGAATCCCCGTTACCATTTCGCCACGGCTGCAGCGCCGATCTCTTTGAGCATCTCAATTTCGGGATTTTTCGATTTCAGGCTGATAACCTCAACAACGGTCCGGTTGGTCATGACAAGCACCGTGTCCGTGTAATCCGGGGGCGTCCCATTCAGGTAGCGCCGGTAGAATGCAAACCCCTGTTTTGTGACAACCGGGCGCGGGTACCAGACAATGGTATAATCCGTGCGTCCCGGGCTGGAGACCGCCATTACATCATCGTATACGTGTTCATACGCGAGCTGCGCTGCATAGGGAGTCGGGAACTCATAGATGGTCTGGCGGACCATCCGCGTCGTTGGTGAAGGGGTGGTGCCGTTGATGAAAATGACGTCATAGATCCGTGTCACGCCTTCAAGATTATCCGGATCTGATCTATCCAAAGAAATCCGGGAAGCATTATCCAGGATTACGACCGGTATAAGGGCCTCTTCTTTCGTGATAGCCAGTCGTGAAAGATCGGGAAAGACCGGAGGACCGGTCGTTGTCGGAAGGGCACGTGTGGTTTTCGCTGGTGCCGGGACTGGTGGCATGTCATAGGTTGCGACCGGTGTCGTGCCAGATGGGGAGGGAATGAATTGTGTCGCAACGGGTATAGGGGACGGCGAC
This sequence comes from Methanomicrobiales archaeon, assembly GCA_012798365.1. GTDB lineage: Archaea > Halobacteriota > Methanomicrobia > Methanomicrobiales > Methanospirillaceae > Methanoregula. The sequence goes on from JAAZNH010000144.1 coordinate 8,675, forward strand.
AGTGTTGTTGTTGCCGGTGCCGGCAGGGTGCCGCAGGAGATCCGGGAATCGATGACCACCATCCGGGACCCGTCCGTGAATGAGGCAATGGCAAAAACCCTGGCCGGTTTCTCGAACGGGCCGGGATACCGGACGGAGGTATTCGGCATGAGCAGCCCGTTTGCCTTCGTGAATGACGGTTCACGGTATCGCTCATTGATACTGACATTAATGTCCAGCAGGTAATCAGCATCCCGTCCACCAATGAAGGTAATGACGATATCCTCGCCATCGCACGAAGTTTTCATCGGAACAGAAAAACCGCACATGTCGCAGGGGGCACTGAATGCAGGGACGAGGATAGCAAACAATATGGTAAGGAGGAGGGCGAGGAGGAGGAGAATGGGGAGGAACGCGCGGACCCATGTGAACCGGTGGACCTGCCGGATCCCTGCTATTGTAAGGATGAACGACCAGAGCAGGAGGATGCAACCAAAAAGATATCCAAAATCCGGTAGAATGAGCCAGATAGCCCCGGCCAGCCATCCGCCGGCCAGGACGGGGGTTGCGGCATACATAAGGACCAGCAGCGTCCGGTCGATCTCCTCCCGCCCGCCACTGATGAGGATTGCCGTGTGGTAGATAAACCAGAAAATGACCAGGCCAGCGGTTGCGATAAGAAGGTCCGCTACAGCAAGGCTCCCCAGAAACGGAAGCAGGGGAGTGCGGTACCCGCCGGGAGGTGAACCTGCATACTGGTGGAGGTACCAGGTTACACCAAATACCCCGCTCATGACAACCGAGACAAGGACGAGAATGCCATACCGGAAAAGCGCGGATTTCAGGGGCTCGTTCCTTGCCCGGTCAAAGAAGGCTGACGGTGCAAAAAGGAGCGTGGTGAGTCTGCAGGCCCAACCAGTACTGTCATCGTATGCATCCTCATCGTGCATGATGGGAAGTTGCCGGCATTGGTGTTAAGGATTATTGCCCGGAGCTGCACTGGTTCGCACATGCCGGACATACAGGCCGGCCGCAACCGGGATGAGCACGGTTGCCCCGTAATAACAAAAGACATCCGGCCCATAATAATTCCCGGCATTGAAGCGGATCACGATGAAAGGAATGTCCAGGAGAACCGCTATGATCCCCCAGGCAATGCCCACCCCGGCATAATACCGGAGCGGGAGATCCCGGCTTTGAAAATGCCAGAACGTGAAGATGAAGAGGAGGGGGATGAAAAGTACCAGAACGATCTTTCCCCACACGGCATACTCAAGGTCAGAGAAGAGGACGGCAAGGCTCGCAAGGTAGCCGGCCAGCCAGATGAATGTCCCGCATACTATCGTATCGAAGAGGATCTGCCGCATACCCGGGAAAGGATAGGAACGATACGGCTATCATGGTTTGCCATGCTCATCAGGGACATCAGCAATCCATGGCAGGGAAAACACTTTTGGGATCTCCCGCGAAAAGAGCGAAGTACCATGAATATTCTTGCTCCGCGACCCTGGGACACGATCGCGTATGCTTTCACCTGTGTTGTTGCCCTCTTTATGACCATCTTCAATCTCGGTTTTCTCAGGACCCACTGCGAATGGGTGTACCAGACAACTGGAATCCCAGGTGCCTGCGGTCTTGGCTGGGGCTGGATCATCATCAGCCTGGTCTTTCTTGCAATCGCCACCTACTCCGGCAGGGAGTTCTACCTGCTCCTCAAAGAGCGCCAGGGACTCTGATTCATTGTGTCCGCTGCTTAAAGCCGGTTATGGGAAAAGAAAATCCAGGGCGGCCTTTTTGTTCTTTTTGTTACCTCCCAAATGTTTATGACCAATCCTGCAGTGATTCTCCCTGAGGTACCTGACAATGCTAAGCCTGTACTCGTGCCCGGTCTGCAACAAGATTATCCTTGTAGTGCAGGACGGAAAAGGTGAACTGGTCTGCTGCAACAAACCGATGATCCGGCTCGAAGAGAAGACTGCTGATGCCGGTAAAGAGAAACACCTCCCGGTCATTGAGAAGGTAGCGGGCGGGATCAAGGTGAAAGTCGGTGCGGTTCCCCACCCGATGGAAAAGGAGCATTACATCCGGTGGGTTGAGGTGATTGGGGACACGTTCCTCTTCACGCAGACATTCACCCCCGGGAATGCACCGGAGAAAGTGTTTGTCGTACCCCCGGGCGGCCATGTACAGAAAGTCCGGGCGCTGTGCAATGTGCACGGCCTCTGGGCAGCAAAGCCGTGAACACCCCGGACCGGTTTAACGGTCGGCTGATTGCGCAAGGATGATACCGGAAGGACCGGCTCATCCGAAGACCCCCGGCATACCGGGGCTTTTCTTTTGTTTTTTTTACCGCGGGATATATGATCCCTGCTGGTAGCATGAATGAAATGGTGTATCCAAGTATTCCCCTTCAAAAATGAACTGAATATATAATCCCCGGCAGGGATGTGAGGGGCAGGCAGCCGGGAAGAACCGGTTGCAGGAATGGAGGAACAAACACTCATGAAAATCATAAAACGACCCATCCTCATCCTGGCCGCATGCATATGCATAGCAATGACAGCCTGCCCTCTGGCACTTGCTGCCGGTACAGGCACCATGCAGGGCCATAACGGGCAGGGAACTTCCGGCCAGGTACAGGTTTCACCGCAGGAAAACCAGAACGGAAATACCGGCAACCAGGCCGGCTCCGGCAGTATGCAGATGCAGGCTCCGCCATCCGGAGGCCGCAACAGCAACACTCAGGATCAGAACGGGAATACCAACAACCAGATGCAGCCCCCGTCCGGCGGCATAGCCCGGAACGAATCCGGCCGCATGCACATGCAGGGGGATGATTCTCTTCGTGGGAGCGGGAACCTGACACCGGGCGAGCCACCCAAAGGATTTTCCGGAAACATGACACAACCCGGCGGTCATGGGGGCATGGCAGGAAACATGACCCCGCGCCAGATCCCGTCCAGCTTTGATGCCACTATGACCCGGACCGGAGGCCCGCAGGGAATGCAGGGCAACCTGACCCCCCCGGACATGATCGGCAACAGCTCCCTGCATCGCGGGCCGGGCGGCATGGGCCCGGGAAACAGTACGCCATTGGAGAATCTGCCGGGTGATGGCGGCGACAGTGCCGGAGCCATGGCTCCTCCCGACAACCAGGCCCGGGACACGCAGTCCGGCCAGCAGTCTGCAGGGAAACAAACACAGGAGGACATGATAGCCGATCTGATCACAAGGCTCCAGTCCCTGTTGTCACAGAAGAAATAATTGCCACAAGGGAGCTTTGTCCGGCTCCCCGTTTTCTCCCTTTTTTTCTTCATGGTGTTTTAGAATTTCCCGGGTTTCCTCCGGGTCGAACGGATTTTCCTGTCCGGGTTTTTTATGGGCTCATACTACCGGAATACCCTTATCAGGGGCCGGAAACCTGGGAAAATAGGGGGGAGAATTTCGGGGGGGAGGGAGGTTACACTTTCTTCAGCGTGTCAATAGCAACGCTGAACGGCGGGGCATCATCGACATGGGTAAGCTCGATCGTGCCGGTGCCGGTAATCTCACCATTCGTGTACCCGTTGCCGTCCTCAACAATGGAGAACGTCCGGCCATCACGGGAAATGACCCCTGCAAACGGGATGTTCAGTTCCGAAGAAGTCAGCCGGATCACGTAATGGCCGGCAAAGATCCTGCCCTGCTGCTCCGTCACAACCATGGTGATAGTTGACGTGGAGAAGTCTTCAAATCCCTTGTCTTTCCGGTACCCCTGCATGGTGCCGGCCCATGATCCCACGAGATCAGGCGGGGCAGCTGCTGTCACCATCGGGACTGTGGCAGCCGGGGCCTGCGGTACGGGTGCCGGGGATGATGTGCACCCGGTAACGAGTACGACACAGGTGATGAGAAGGATGAACATTCCGGTAATCGCTTTCATACATGCGAAAGAGGGATGCGATACGGGATAAAGGATACGGGTTTGCAGCGGGAAGGCCGGGACCGGACTCTGCTGCACGGAAACGAAGAGAGGGCCGGGCCGCTGACAGGAGACCATCCGGTGTCCGTATCGTACCAAAACTACATTAATGTCATATGCCCTACTGGAACAGTGAACGGGATTTGTATGGTGCTCGAAACTACAACAACCGACGGCATCCTGGTTATCAGGATACCCCCGCGGCTGGACGCGGATGCGGCGCAGGCTGCCGGGGCTGAACTGGGGGTAATCGTTGAGAAAAAACCAAAAAACGTGGTCTTTGATTTTTCCCGGACCACGTACATCGCAAGCGCCGGCCTGCGTATCATACTCAGCTCGACCCGCACGATCATGAAAGAGCGGGGCACTGTCGTGCTCTCATCGCTCTCTTCACCGGTAAGGCAGGTATTCGAAATCGCCGGCTTTACCAAAATATTCACTATCACCGGGTCTCTTGACGAGGCGCTCAGCCACCTGAGGGAATAAAAAAAATTATCTGTTTTTCTTCTCTTCAGTTACACCGGCTTCCGGCATCGATGCATCCTTGAAAAAGCCGGCCCACGCTTCCTGTGCTTCCTTTGCCATCAGGCAGGTCTTCAGGTACACGAACAGCGCATAAATTACAAGGAGATAGGCAAGGGTCCGGATAATGATGAGCGGGATGGTCAGCGGCACCTTAAAACCCAGGAGCGTTGCGGCATGCGATATGCCAAAGAGACCGAACGCTGCCCCGACAAGGAGCGGCAGGCTCTCGCGGCTCTTTTTATAGCTCAGGATACCGAGCATCACGATGATGATGCACAAGACAAGGTTGACAAAGAGGATCGGGTCCCATTCAATGACCATAATATACTTCCGTACCCGTAATTCGCAGGGCAGGCTTTTAGGGATTCCGATTGGAGTGTGGAAGCCAGGATGTCAGGCCAGGTACCCGATCCGACCAGAAACCACTTCATTTCCCTTTTCCAGAAATTATTACCATACCAGGTTTTTTTATGACTCCTGAAGATTCCGGGTGCGCACCAGCGCATCCCTCTACTCTCGAACAGTTTGGCTGGACAGAAGAACATACCAAGGCATTCCGGAACTATCCCGAACAGTACCTGCCCGGCCGGATTTCCTGCCGTCAGAAAACCGTCTGGGACGTTCTGACCCTGAAGGGCACAGTAACGACCGGCATCTCCGGTGCCCTGAAAAAACTCGGCCGGTTCCCGGCCGTGGGGGATTTTGTCGTGCTCCTCCACCAGCCGGAATCCGGCTCGAGCGCCATTGTCGATATCCTTCCCCGCAGGACACAGTTTACACGGGGAGCCGCCGGCCGTGACAGCACCGACCAGGTGATCGCGGCCAATGTGGATACCGTCTTCATTGTAACGGCTGCCGGCCAGGACCTGAATGCCCGCAGGGTGGAACGGTACCTTGCCATCGCTCATGCATCCGGAGCCCGTCCGGTAATTATCATCAACAAGGCCGATCTTGCAGATGATGCACAGGCCCTGGCAGACGCGATTCTTCCCGTGGCTGCCGGCGTCCCGATCATCACCCTGAGCGCGAAGAGCGGTGAGGGGATGCGTGAGATTGATCCGTATTTAACTCCCGGTTCAACCATCGTCCTCATTGGTTCATCTGGTGTCGGCAAGTCCACGCTGATGAACCGGCTGCTGGGCAACAACGTTCAGGACACGTTTGCCACACGCGAAGACGATGATCATGGCCGGCATACTACGACCGTCCGGCAGCTCTTTGTGCTTCCATGCGGGGCACTTATGATCGACAACCCCGGCCTCCGCGAAGTAGGCATGGGCACGGCATCCGGGGGCATGGATGAGACGTTTCCGGATATCCTTGAACTGGCAGAGGGATGCCGGTTCTCGGACTGCCGGCATGAGAATGAACCGGGCTGCGCGGTAAAAGCGGCAGTTGAGCGCGGTGAAATTGCAGTGGCCCGTCTGGAAAACTACCACCGGCTCATGCGCGAAATTGCCTTTGAGCAGGACAAGAAAGAGATCGGTCTTGTCCGGACCGAGCGCAAGCGCTGGAAGGAGATTGGAAAACTGCAAAAAGAGACCGGCAAAGGACGGCGGCCGTAAACCGGACGTTTCCGGCCCGGCCTGAAGCAAGGGACGGGCTGGGTAAAAACCGGGCCGCACTCTTTTATTTTTTTTGAAGGCTTTTTTTTAAAAAAATGGGGATCAGTCCGGCCATTTGTTAAAGAAACCGGTATGTGACCCTTACGTGATCAGCAGGAATTTCCGGGGGTTCCGGATTGTGGGCCGAAAACACCCTGCAGGATCGCCCTTTTTACCTCCCCCCTTTACAGGAACACGGGTTCATACGCTTAACGGCCCTGGTAACGTTGCTACATATTGCCTCATGAATTCCCGCCTGTAAAACCGGATCTTTTCCGGGAAAATTACCTCATTTTTCCATAACATTGCCTCTGCAAAATGAGGGGGCGAGGCAAAACTCGTACAACCGGGCCTTTTACGGGCCCGGGTTTTTAGGAGGTGTCGAATCTCATCAGAGACGAGACATGAGAAGAACCATCAGGTTCTTCGAGGGCAAATATGAGTGGGTACTATGGAGAAGGAAGATCCATCAGGTTCTTCGAGGGCAAATATGAGTGGGTACTATGGAGAGGGAAGATCCATCAGGTTCTTCGAAGGCAAATATAGGTGGGCCCTACGGAGGAAGAACAACCATCTGGTTCTTCGAAGGCAAATATGAGTGGTTTTTACGGCTGAGAAGGAAACCACCCTCCTCGGGCGTGAGATAAAGATCAGGTGACACCCGCCGGTATTGTACAGATCTGTTCATCAGGGGCTCTTTCCGGACAATTTTTGTCCACCGCAGTACGCACATTCTTAGTAGGGTCCTGCAGGCACTTCGCCGACGGAGCCCGCCGGAGAAGGGGAGATTCGTCCAGACCCGGGCGGAAGGGAAGCAACCGGGTGGGGGGGCTTGCCGGAACGTTGTTGTTTGAAGGAGAATAATCCGTGGAAGTTTTTCTAACTTTTTTCAAATCTTCTGTTGACAAATTTTTTGTAAAATTTTTTTTTGAAAAAAAACTGAACGGGTATTTTTTTTACTTTTTCACCAGGGATTTGCCAAGCTCGTTTGCTTTTCGGATTTTTTCCGGGAACTTTGCAAGATCCTTTGGCTGCATACAGTTATTCTGCCAGATGAAACCCGCATCGGAAAAGCCCAGGAAACCAAAGACGAATTTGACATAATCGTTCATCGGTGTTACCGCTTCAGCACCCATGCCGCCGGACGTCATGGCAAAGACAATCTTTTTTCCCTTGGGAAAATCCGTGGTGAAATCCGGTTTGATGAGGGCATACAGCCGGTCGATGAACGGGTATGCCTGGGCGTTCAGCCGGCTCCAGTAAAGCGGTGAACCAACGACCACGGCATCTGCCGCTGCCATTTTTTCACAGAGCCCGGCCATGTCATCTTCAATTACACAGCCGTTGCCGCTCTTGCAGCTGCCGCACCCGGTGCAGGGCAGGATCTCCAGATCACAGAGCCGGACCAGCTCGGTTTTAGCTCCCGCTTCTTTTGCACCGGCAAGGATGTGCTCAACTAATGTCTGGCTGTTTGCCCCTTTCCGCGGGCTTGTTGCAATGCCAAGGACCTTCATGATAATTCCGGGTACGAGTTTGAATCTCCGGAAATGATAAACAGCCCAGCATCAGGATACTCACAGGCTTTCTTTGAAGAAAGCATCAGGCACGGATCCGGTGGCCGGTGTCCCTGCCTCAAACGAAACCATCATAACCTTGGAATGGAGACTGGGGAGCGAGGACATATCATGCCAGATTCTGACGATCCACCTTCAGTTCCGGAAGAATACCGGAACTTCCGGTTCCGGCTGAAATACCTTTCACGGTATGTTGCCGGTTTTGACGAGGTCTCGCCACTCCCGCAGAAACTCAGAACTGCCGACCGGCACGCAAGCGGCTACCCGCCCCTTGCTATCGGGCCGGAGGGACAGGCAACGCCGTTTTTTATCAACCTTGACCGCGGCATTACCTGCGACCTCGGCTTTGAACAATGGATCAGCATGGTCCGTTGTTATGGCCCGGCAACCGACAAGGGCTCGCTGCTCGTCGAATATAAGCGCCCCTTCACGGTCGAAGTCTGCAATGCCACGGGAGAAACTGAGTACGTGTATCACCTCTCCCACTGCTGGGTGGATGAGTATAAAGCCGTAACCGGACTCGAAGAATGTCCAAACGAAATCGCAATCGAACACCTTCGGCTTGGATTTGATGCATGGAAGCGGGAACCGGAGCAATGAAGGAGAACGAGTTGCCGTCAATAGTGCGGACCACCTCGCATTCCACATTTTTAAAAGAGGAATGACCGGGAACCTGTGCTGTGTGTCGCGTACGGCATCCACCGATGGGCTGATGGTCCCGGTTACCGGGGTGGCACCAACCACGGATGAGTATGTTAATATAACTCCCTGACCATGCTTTCTATAAGGCATCTTCCATGCTCTCCGTCCTGTACGTTGATGATGAGTCCACCCTCTTAACGGTAGGAAAACTCTACCTTGAGATGCAGGGGGAAATCACGGTTACAACGGCGTATTCAGCAAAAAAAGGTCTTGAGATACTTGCATCCGGCGCTATCGATGTCGTGGTATCCGATTACCAGATGCCCAGTATGGACGGGATCGGGTTTTTAAAAGAAGTCCGGACCCGGTACGGCGACCTGCCCTTCATCCTTTTTACCGGAAAAGGCCGGGAGGAGGTGGTTATTGACGCGATCAATAACGGCGCTGATTTTTACCTCCAGAAAGGCGGGGAACCAAAGAGCCAGTTTGCCGAGCTTGCCCAGAAAGTCCGGCAGGCTGCACGGAGAAGTAAGGCAGAAATTGACCGCAACCTGTCCGAAGAAAAATTTTCCAAACTGTTCCATTTCAACCCGAGCCTTGAAGCGGTAACGGACCTGACAACCGGGACTCTCATCGATGTCAACGAATCCTTCCTCAGGACAACCGGCTATACCCGGGAAGAGGTGATTGGTAAGACAACAAAGGAACTTGAGTTGTTTGTCGATTACCAGGACCGCCAGAAGATGGCCGGGGTTTTGGAAAAAGGCGGGATGGTGCAGAGGTTCGAGACACGGATACGGATCAAGAGCGGGGAGATCCGTACATTGGATTTTACCGGCCAGCGCATCACGACCGGGGGAAAGAACATCCTCTTCTCGCAGGCCATTGACATTACCGAGCGGAAACTCGCCGAGGACGAACTCCGGCTCGCGTACCAGCATGTTGCTGCGCAGGAAGAGGAACTCCGGGCCCAGTACGACATCCTTGCAAAGAACCAGCGCGAGATGGAGGAACGCGAAGCTGCGTACCGGACGATCTTCGAGCAGTCTCCCGCGGCGATAACACTCACGACCCTGGAACGCAGGTATGTTGAGGTCAATAACCGGTTCTGTGAGATTATCGGCCTCCCGCGTGAGGCGCTGGTTGGAAAAACCCTTGATGAAGTATTCCCGGAAGCGGGTCCCGCAAACGAGAAAACCTTTCAGGTTTTTACCGATA